>NZ_JAAGPC010000110.1:0-29015 GCF_017104595.1 Burkholderia sp. Tr-20390
TCCGCGGCCGAACCGGCGGCCGGCGCCAGCGACGCCGCCGCGCCCGCACAACAGGCCGCCGATGCTGCCGCGCCCGCTCCCACCGGCTTCTGGGAACGCTCGAACCTGCTCGGCAACATGGGCGGCCTGCGCGACGTGCTCGGCGATCACGGCATCACGCTGAGCCTGCAGGAAACCAGCGAGTACCTGTACAACACGTCGGGCGGCACGCATCGCGGCGGCGCGTACCAGGGGCTCACGCAATTCGGTTTCAACGTCGACACGGGCAAGGCGGTCGGCCTGCCGGGCGGCACGTTCAACGTGTCGGCGCTGCAGATTCACGGCACCAACCTCACGCAGCGCTATCTGCAGACGCTGCAGACCGCGACCGGCATCGAGGCGAATTCGACCACGCGCCTGTGGGAGCTCTGGTACCAGCAGTCGCTGCTCGACGGCAAGGTCGACGTGAAGGTCGGCCAGCAGAGCGTCGACCAGGAATTCATGGTGAGCCAGAACGCGGCGACGTTCATGAACGCCACGTTCGGCTGGCCCGTGCTGCCGTCGACCGACCTGCCGGCCGGCGGCCCCGCGTATCCGCTGTCGTCGCTCGGCGTGCGGCTGCGCGTGAAGCCGTCCGATGCGTGGACCGCGATGGTCGGCGTATTCGACGGCAACCCGGCCGGCCGCAGCGACGGCGATGCGCAGGTGCTGAACGCGCACGGCACCAACTTCAACCTGCGCAGCGGCGCATTCGTGATCGGCGAAGTGCAGTACGCGCTGAACGCGCCGCCCGCCGATCCGAAGGCGCCGCAACCGGCCGGCCTGCCGGGCACGTACAAGCTCGGCTTCTGGTATCAGTCGCAGCATGCGAACGACCCGCGCTACGGCACCGATGGCCTGTCGCTCGCGGATCCGGCGAGCAACGGCATCGCCGCCACCCATCGCGGCAACTACGGGTTCTATGCGGTCGCGGACCAGATGGTGTGGCGGCCGTCGGCCGACAGCCCGCGCTCGGTCGGCGTGTTCGCACGCGTGATGGGCGCACCGGGCGATCGCAATATCGTCGATTTCGCGGCCAACGCAGGCGTGACGCTGAAGGCGCCGTTCAAGGGACGCGACAACGACGTCGCGGGCATCGCGGTCGGCTACGCGAAGATCGGCTCGCATGCGCGCGGCCTCGACGGCGACACGGGCGTCTACACGACGCCCGGCTATCCGGTGCGCCGCGCGGAGACGGTCGTCGAAGCGACGTACCAGTACCAGGTCGCGCCGTGGTGGCAACTGCAGGCCGACCTGCAGCACTTCTTCCGTCCGGGCGGCGGCATCCCGAATCCGAACGCGGCCGGTGCGCGCATCGGCGACGAAACGGTGGTCGGCGTACGCACGACGATCACGTTCTAAAGCAGGCCTGAAGCAAACACGGGCCGGACGGCCGCTTGCGCGACAGTCCGGCCCGTGCGTTTTCTTACGGTGCCAGCGCGCGGCGCGCGCCGCGCGTCATTCGCCGTACAGCCCGAGCAGTTTCAGCGTGACGCCGTTGGTCCAGCCGAAACCGTCCTGCAGCGGATATTCACCGCCCCCGCCGCCGCCCGTGCCGGCGCCTTCGACCACGTACTTCTCGACGAGCTTGCCTTCGGTCGCATACACATGCTTCACGTCGGACAGAAAGCGCGTGCCGATGTCCTTCGCAAGCGCCGGTTCGCCATAGCGTCGCAACCCGTCGATCGCGATCCACTGCAACGGCGCCCAGCCGTTCGGCGCATCCCACTGCTGCCCGGTGTTCACGGTGGTCGTCGCGAGGCCGCCCGGCTGCAGCAGCGTCTTGCGCACCTCGCGGGCGGTCGCCTTCGCGCGCTCGGGCCACGCCACGCCCGCGAACAACGGATACAGCGCAGCGGCCGTCACCGCGTCGCGCGGCTGGCGCTGCTGCCAGTCGTAGTCACCGTAGTAGCCTTTGCGGTTCCACAGATAGCGGTTGATCGCGGCCGCGCGCCGCGCCGCGCGCGCGGAAAAATCAGTCACGCACGCCACGTCGCGCGTGACCGCGCAGCCCTTCACGATCGTCGTCTCGAGATGGAACATCAGGCTGTTCAGGTCGACCGGCACGATCGACGTCGTGCGGATCGTCGCGAGCGTCTTGCCGTCGCCGAACCAGCGCGAGCTGTAGTCCCAGCCGCTTTCGGCGCCCGCGCGCAGGTCGCGATAGACCTCGTTCGCCGGACGCGCCGGCACCGACTTCGCGGTCGTCACGTCCTCGAGATACGACTCGTCGCGCGGCGTATCGCTCGCGTCCCAGTAGCGGTTCAGCACCGCGCCGTCGGGCATCGCGACCACATGGCGCGTGGCCTGCCCGCGTGGCGTCGTGGCTTCGCCCTGCATCCAGTACGCATGTTCCTTGCGCAGTGCCGGCAGGTATTTCTGATAGACCTTGTCGCCTTCGGCCTGCGCGGCGAGCGTGACCATGTACGCGAAGAACGGCGGCTGCGAGCGGCTCGCGTAGTACGTGCGATTGCCGTTCGGGATGTGCCCGATCGTGTCGATCAGATGGGCGAAGTTGTCGAGCATGTTGTCGACGAGATCCTCGCGGCCCGACACCTGCAGCCCGAGCATCGTGAAATAGGTGTCCCAGTAGTAGCCTTCGCGGAAGCGGCCGCCGGGCACGACATACGGCTTCGGCAGCGGGATCAGCGAGCTGTACGGCGGCACCGTCGTGCTCGTGCGCGTGAGCTGCGGCCACAGCCAGTCGATGTGCTGGCGCAGCGTCTGGTTCGGCGGCGGCGTCACGCCGCCTTCCGGCGGCGGCGTGAAATGCTGGGCGACGAACGCCTTCAGCGAGAAGCCCGGCTGCGATTTCTGTTGCTGATACAACTGCACGATCGTCGCCGGATCGCCATCGGGCGTCGCGTCGACGAAGGTCTTCTGGTCGGGATAGAGCTGCGCGGTCTGCACCGCGACGAACAGGTCGCCGTAGAGCTGGCTCGGCGGCGGCAGCAGCGTGCCCGACGCGGGGGTCGCAATCGAGGCCGTGGCCGGCGGTGCCGACTGGGCAGCTGCCTGCGCGGCGGCCTGGTTCGCGTTGTCGGCCTGCGCGGCGCAGCCGGCGACGGCGAGATACGCGACGGCCAGCGCGGCAGCCCAGCGAAGACGCGGCGCGGGTGGCGCGAGAGGCGGCGAGAGTCGGGCTGAGAAGCGGCTTGAAAAGCGCGATGCGATCGATGCGGCACGACGTGACGTCATGACGTGTCCCCTCCTTTCGATGGTGAGTGGGTCGGCACGAGGTCTCGTTCGCGCGCGCGCTCGTCTCGATGGCCCTCGATCGATGCGCGTCGTTTTGTGGTGCGAGTGGGTCCGACTTTCGCACGAAACGTGCACATCAAGCAAGTTTCGATTCGTGCAACTCGCGCAGATACAGATAACCGGACATGGCCCGCCACGCACGCGCGTCGAACGCATCCGCACCGGTCTCGCCGCGCGCGCCCGCTGCATCGACGCGCCCTTTCACGATCGCGAGCGAATCGTGCGCGACGAAGGCGGGCGCGGCGCATCGCGCAGCCCGAGCGCGCGCAGCAGCGTCCTGCGGTCGTTCTTTCCACGCCGCCGCCAACCAGGACGACTGTTGCAACATGCGGAACAACTGTTGTCGTACGTGACTCAACGGTCACATTGTGGGCATAATGGCGTCTTTACCGCGCGCCCAGCCCATGTCGCCCGTCTTTCTAGCACCGCTCATCGTTGCCTGTGCGTTGTTCATGGAAAGCGTCGACGCGAACATCATCGTCACCGCCCTCCCCGCGATGGCGAGGGACTTCGGGCACAGCCCCGTCACGTTGAACATTGCGATCACGGCCTACGTGGTCGGGCTCGGCGTGTTCATTCCGATCTGCGGCTGGCTGGCCGACCGCTTCAGCGCACGTTCCGTATTCCGCACCGCGATCGGCATCTTCGTCGTCGGCTCGCTGATGTGCGCGGCCTCCAATTCCCTCGGCGTGCTCACGTTCGCGCGCTTCATCCAGGGCGTGGGCGGCGCGATGATGGTGCCCGTCGGCCGCATCATCATCTTCCGCGCCGTACCGCGCTCGGATCTCGTGCGCGCGATGAACTACCTGGCGATTCCCGCGCTGTTCGGGCCCACCGTCGGGCCGCTCGTCGGCGGCTTCATCACGACCTACCTGCACTGGCGGATGATCTTCTTCATCAACGTGCCGATCGGCATCTACGGAATCTACCTCGCCAGCAAGCACATCGCGAACACGCGCGAGCCCGATCCGGGCCCGCTCGACTGGTTCGGCTTCCTGCTGTCGGCCAGCGGCGCCGCGCTGCTGCTGATGGGCCTCACGCTGATCGACGGCTCGCTCACGTCACGCTCGAACGCGCTCGTCATGTGCGTCGCCGGCACCGCCCTGCTCGCGCTGTACGTACCGTACGCGCGCCGCAAGGAGCGCCCGGTGCTCGACCTCAGCTTCCTCAAGATCCCCACGTATCACGCGAGCGTCGTCGGCGGGTCGCTGTTCCGTATCGGCCTCGGCGCGGTGCCGTTCCTGCTGCCACTCGCGCTGCAGGAAGGGCTCGGCATGAGCGCGTTCCACTCGGGGCTCATCACGTGCGCGTCCGCGTTCGGCGGCGCGATGAGCCGCTCGACGGCCACCCATACGCTGCGCCGCTTCGGCTTCCGCACGGTGCTGATCTACAACGCGGCCTTCGCGGGGCTCGCGATCGCCGCGTACGGCGTGTTCCATCCCGGCATGCCGACCTGGGCGATCTGGCTGATCGTGCTCGTCGGCGGCATCTTCCCCGCGCTGCAGTTCACGAGCCTGAACTCGATGATCTACGCGGACATCTCGCCGCGCGACGCGGGCCGCGCGACGAGCCTCGGCAGCGTCGTGCAGCAGATGTCGCTCGGCCTGGGCGTGACGGTCGCCGGCCTCGTGCTGCACATTTCGCACTGGCTGCAGGGCCATCAGAAGATGATGTGGTCGGATTTCTGGCCCGCGTTTCTCGTGGTCGGGCTGTGCTCGTTCGCGTCGATTCCGATCACGCGGCGGCTGCCGCCCGGCGCCGGCGACGAAGTCGCGCGCGGCAAGCGGCAATAGCGATCAGGCAGACGGGCGGGAAATCACGAGAGGGGCCAAACGGGCAAAAGGAAAAACCGCCCGCGAGGCAAAACCGGAAAATACAAAAAAATCAGCGGACATCCACACGGGGCCGGTGCACAGCCGCATGGATGTCCGCTCAGGGCTCCGGGTCTCCCGATGGGGGTTGAGAATCCCGGATTCACTTCCTGCGTGCCATGGACATATGTGCGTCGGAAGCAAAATCGTTGCGCGTGTTTATCGTTGCGCCATGAACTGCACTATAGGGAAACTTGCGCAACGCATCTGTCAAGCATTGTCAGACGCGGTGCATCGGCACGTCGCACGCGCGCGCCGCTTTCGCGCTAAAGTGGTTCCCGACCATCACTCCCGGCCGCCCTTCCGATGCTTACGCTCTCGACCGCCGCCGCCCGCGCGCTGCATCTCGCCGCGCAAGGCCTGCTGACGCCGCCCCGCCGCAAGGCAACCAAATCCGACGTGCTCGACACGATCCGCCGGATGGCGCAGTTGCAGATCGACACCATTCACGTCGTCGCGCGCAGCCCCTATCTCGTGCTGTTCAGCCGCCTCGGCGATTTCTCGCCGCAGTGGCTCGACGAACATCTCGCCGAGGCGCGCCTGTTCGAATACTGGTCGCACGAAGCGTGCTTCCTGCCGGTCGAGCAGTTCGGCCTGATGCGCTACAAGATGCTCGATCCGTCGGGAATGGGCTGGAAATACGCAGCCGAATGGCATGAGCAGAATCGTCCCGACATCGAGCGGCTGCTCGCGCGGATTCGGGCCGAGGGCCCGGTACGGTCGGCCGATTTCGCCCGCGAGGATGGTGTGAAAGGCAACGGCTGGTGGGATCGCAAGCCCGAGAAGCGGCACCTGGAAGTGCTGTTCACGACGGGCGACCTGATGGTGTCGGAACGCCGCAATTTCCAGCGCGTGTACGACGTGCGCGAGCGCGTGCTGCCCGACTGGGACGACACGCGCGACCTGCCGCCGCGCCACGCCGTGCTGCCCGCGCTGCTCGACTACACGTGCCGGGCGCTCGGCGTCGTGCGCGCGGACTGGGTGGCCGACTACTATCGGCTGCCGCGCCGCTCCTACCGCGCAGAGCTCGAGCAGCTCGCGGGCGCGGGCGACCTGATCCCGGTGGCGATCGAAGACTGGAAGGAGCCGGCCTACGTGCATCGCTCGCTCGAAGCGTTGCTGCCGGCCGCGGAGGCCGACACGCTGCGCTCGACGGTCACGACGCTGCTGTCGCCATTCGATCCGGTGGTATGGGACCGGCGGCGAGCGTCGACGCTGTTCGGATTCGACTACACGATCGAATGCTATACGCCCGGGCACAAGCGGCGTTACGGCTATTTCTGCCTGCCGGTGCTGCATCGCGGGCGGCTGGTCGGGCGCATCGACGCGAAGGCGCATCGCACGCTCGGCACGTTCGAACTGAAGGCCGTGCATGTCGAGCCTGGCGTGCGGTTCGGCACGGGGCTCGCAGCCGATGTCGCGAAGGCGGTGAAGAAGCTCGCGGCGTGGCACGGCACGCCGGAAGTCACGGTCGGGCAGCAGGCCCCGCCGGAGCTGGTGAAGGCGCTGGCCGGCGCGTAGCCGTCCACGCAGCCGGCTGGCACGGCGGCGGCGCGGATGTCTATGCGCCGGCCGTCAATCAGTCGCGCAACTTGCGGAAACGCGGCGTGCCGTCTTCGAGGTTCCCGTTGAACATCGCTTCCGGCCGGACCCACAGCCCGCGCGCATGCGGCCACAGATGTTCGTACACGACCACCGATTCCTCGGTTTCGGAATGGCGGGCAACGCCGATGTAGCGGTACAGCCCGCCCTTGTAATGGCGATGCGTCGCGAGCTGTTCGGCTTCCTGTTCGGTCATGATGGGCTTCTCTTCGGCAAAAACGGAAAGCGCGTATTGTATGCGCTGCGCCGCGCGTCAGCGTTTCGCGTAGATGTCCGGGCGGCGGATCTCCATCATCCGTTCGGGATTCGCGCACGGCTCGAAGCCGACCGGCCGATACAACTCGTGCGCATCGGACGTCACGAGCATGATGCGGCGCAGGCCCTGCACCATCTCCTGTGCAAACACGTGGTCGATCAGCGCGCGGCCGTAGCCGTTGCCGCGCTCGGCCGGCAGCACGAACACGTCGCACAGGTAAGCGAACGTCGCGTGATCGGTCACGAGCCGCGCGAACCCGACGAGCCGGTCACCCACGTAGGCGCCGAAGCACAGCGAGCCCTCGATCGCCCGCTCGACCACGTCGCGCGGAATGCCTTGCGACCAGTACGCGTCGCGATGCAGGAAGTCGAAGATCGCGTCGACGTCGAGTTCGCGCTTGTCGGTGGAAAATCTCAGCGTGGCGGGGGTGGCAGCGGGCACGTCGGTCTCCGGTTGGGGTGGCGGAAGGCGAGACGCTGACGATACCGCGCGGCGCGGCGGGCTACAAGCGGCGACACTTGTCGCCACGGCCAGACGGCACGCATGTTCATTCCGGGGCGATTCTGGTGTGTAACGAGGCTGGGGCCGTCGACTTGTACAGCAAACCGTACACACTTATCGACTGTGCTAAACTTGTACCGTTATACGTACAAGTGAGGCAATCATGCGCACGATTCATTTTTCGGATGCCCGTGGCAATCTGAAGACTGTTATCGACCAGGTCGTCGACGATGCGGACGTGACGCTCATCACGCGCCGCGATGCACCGAACGCCGTCATCATGTCGCAGGACTACTACGACAGCCTGATGGAGACGGTGCACTTGCTGCGCTCGCCGGCCAACGTCGCCCATCTCGAGCGTTCGATCGCACAACTACGCAAGGGCAAGGCAAAGGAACACAAGCTCGCGGCGGATGACGAATGAGTGTACGCCGCGTGCTCTTTACTTCCGACGCGTGGGACGACTATGTCTACTGGCAGGGGCAGGATCGCAAGACGCTCAAGCGCATCAACCAGCTCATTCGCGAAGCCCAGCGAACGCCGTTCGAAGGCATCGGCAAACCCGAACCGTTAAAGGCCAATCTCTCCGGCTTCTGGTCGCGCCGTATCGACGACACGAACCGTCTGGTCTACGAGGCCGACGACTTGCAGATCAGCATCGTGTCCTGCCGCTACCACTACGAATAGCATCGTCCCGCGGCTCATGGCGCCCGCAACGCGCGATCTGCCTTGCAACGCTTCAACGGCAGCGGCCGCGCCGCGACTATCCGCGTCACCTCGCGCGTGCGCGGGTCGATTTCGAGGTCGAGGCATGCGCAACCGTAGCCATGCCCGCCGGCGTTGGTGACGACCCAGCCCTTCGTCGACATGTCGGGCATCTTGTCGAGGCCCGGTACCGGCTCGTTGCCCATCGTCAACAGTGTCCAGGTGCCGTCCTTGTCGTTCAGCCACCAGTTGGCCGGCGACGGATTCTCAAGCCATCCGCAGCGCTTTTCCGGTGCGGCAGATACCTGCGTCGCGGCTGCCAACGTAAAGGCTGCACCCAGCATCCACATTGCAAGACGTGCACGAGTGATTGTCATGTGATCGATCCGGAAACGAATGTGCATCGGGAAACCGCCATTGCGGGTGCCGGACAGCATACCGGGCTTTCTCTCGCATGTCGCTCGTCCGCACGAGCCGTCCGGTCGCCTCGATCGTCGCGAGCGGCGACTACGAGATCGGCTTTCAGCAGATTCGGTGACAATGTCGCCTGCCCAACAAGTTCGCCACGCCGCTCCATGCCCTATCGCCTCATCGCATTCGACTTCGACGGCACGCTCGCCGATTCGCTCGACAGCTTTCTCGCGGCGCTGTCGGAAGCGTCGCGCATGCACGGCTTTCGCGACGCCACGCCCGAGTTGCGCCCGGCGCTGCGCGGCATGTCGGCGCGCGACATCATTCGCGCGCTCGACGTGCCGATGTGGAAAGTGCCGCGCGTGACGATCGACATGCGCCGCCTGATGCAGCCGCGCGTCGCGCAAGTGGCGCTGTTCCCCGGCGTCGACGAAACGTTCGACGCGCTCGCCGCGCGCGGCATCCGCATCGCGATCGCCACGTCCAATACCGAGGCGATCGTGCGTGACCGGCTCGGCCCGCACGCCAGCAGCCGTGTCGAGCATTTCGCGTGCGGCATTCCGCTGTTCGGCAAGGCGCGTCGCCTGCGCGCACTCGTTCATGAGGCCGGCGTGCGCAGCGACGAAGTGCTGTACGTCGGCGATGAAATCCGCGACGCCGACGCGGCACGTCGCGCGCGCATTGCATTCCAGGGCGTCGCGTGGGGCTACACCGCGCCGGACGCGTTGCAGGCGCATTGCGTGACACCGTTGCTGCCGCGTCTCGACGCATTGCTCGATCGCGTGTGACGCATGCGCGCGCTGCGCGCATCCGGTTCGCCTCATCGCGCGATGCACACGTCATCGCACGACACAGCCGCACGACGATGAAACGCAGATGACATCAACGTGCATCTCGCACGCCACAGGCGCGCAAAAATTGCCGCCGTCGCACACACGACAGGTATGCAATACCTGTCGCCAAGCTCGCTCACCGATTCGTCTTACCATCCGTTACACAAACCACAGCGCGGTTGCACCTGCTACCGGATCGCTCTCCTAGAATCAGTCGGGCCGGGAAACACTTCGACCGGCGCCGCGGCAGAGCGGCGGTCGAATCCGGCCCGGGCGCGCCCGGTCTCTCGCACAGCGACGGATCACGTGATCCGTTTTTCAACCAGAGCCCCGATTGAAAGGAGGTCCCATGAACCGCTTTCCCCAACTCTCGCGCCTTGCTTTGTCTGCCGCTGGCCTGCTTCTCGTCGCCGTGACGGCGACCGCGCAAACCGCACAACCGGCACCGGCCTCGCCGAACGCACCGGCCGCCGCGGCGACGCGTATCCACGAAGCCGACCAGGCCTTCATCACCGACGGCACGAAGACCGTGTCGACGCAGCACGATGCGGCACGTATCGCCGATTCGCGCACGTCGGACAGCCAGGTCAAGGCGTTCGCGCAACGCGTGTCGACCGACGATGAAAAGATCATCCAGGCGATGCGCGCGGCCAGCCCGCGCGGCGTCGACGTGCCGGCCAACGATCCCGACACGGCCGTGCTGAGCAGCATCAAGAACCTGCGCGGCGCCGAGTTCGACAAGGCGTATATCGAGCAGGTCGCGCTCGCCGGCCAGCAGAAGGCCATCTCGGCATTCCAGGCCGAAATCGCGTCGGGCCGCGACACGAAGCTGAAGGAAGTCGCACGCCAGTCGCTGCCGATCCTGCAGAAGCACTACGCCGACGCGCAGAAGCTCGCGGAACGCCACCACCTCGCATCGGCGCAGTAATGCGCCGCAGCGCCGCGCATCACACGCGGCGCACTGCTTCCCCCTGTCGTCGCGCCGCCGCTCCCCTTCCGGCGGCGCGACGCACGTCAAGCGTCACACTTCGCGCTTCACGCTTCACGCTTCACGCTTCACGCGTGACACGTTACGTCGCGAGCTTCGCCAGCAGCCGCGCACGCACCTCCGGCCATTCGTCGTCGATGATGCTGAAGCGCACCGAATTGCGCTTGCGGCCATCCGGCATGATCCGCTCGTGCCGCACGATCCCTTCCTGCTTCGCACCGAGCCGCAGGATCGCCGCGCGCGATTTCTCGTTCAGCTCGTCGGTCGTGAACTGCACGCGCACGCAGTGCAGCACGTCGAACGCATAGCCCAGCAGCAGCCATTTCGCTTCGGTATTTGCGCGCGTGCGCTGCGCCGATTCGCTCAGCCACGTATGGCCGATCTCGAGCTTGCGGTTCTTGCGATCGATCTTCCAGAAACGCGTGCTGCCGATCACGCGGCCCGATGCGCGATCGACGATCGCAAACGGCATCACGGTGCCGGCCGAACGCCCCTGCAATGCGGTGTCGATATACGCGTCGATCGTCTCGGGGCCCGGCACGACCGTGACCTTCAGGTTCCACAGCTGGCCGTCGGCAGCCGCGTCCAGCAGCGCCTGCCGGTCGGATGAATCGAGCGGCCTCAGTTCGACGTGTTCGCCGGTGAGGATCGGTGGTTCGAGGGAAGCAGAAGCGTCGGTCATGAAGGATTCCGGAAAGTGGCGGCGATAGCGGCGAAACACCGATCATACGGCCGCGTCAGCCGAGGAGCGCGGCCAACCGGCGGCGAATCGCCTTCGCCTCGCCGCGCAACGCGTCGGCAAACGCATCGACGAGCAGGCTCTTCGGCCGGTGCTCGGGCACGATCACGCTGACCCGGTACGGAAACGATCGCGTGAGCGGCCGCACGTGCAGGTCGCGCCCGACGAAATCGAGCGCGGTCAGCGGATTGACGATCGCGGCACCGAGCCCCTGCCGCACGAACGCGCACACCGACACGGCCGACGGTGTTTCGACGACCGAGCGCGGCGCCACGCCGAGTTGCGCGAACGCCTCGTCGATCAGGATGCGGTACGGATCGTTCAGCGACAGGCTCACGAACGGGCGATCCGCGAGATCCGGCAGATCGATCGCGTCCTGCGCGAGCAGCGGATGGCCGTCGGGCAGCACGCACACTTCGTCGACTTCGAGCAGCGGCGTGAGCACGGTGCCGGCCGGCGCGACGTCGCGCTCCGTCAGCCCGAGGTCGTAACGCTGCGCGGTCAGCCACTCTTCGAGCACCGGCGATTCCTGCGTCGCCACCGACACGCTGACGCCAGCATGCTGCTCGCTAAAACGCCGGCACGCACCGGGCAGGATCGCGTGCGAGAACGCCGGCAGCGCGATCACCGACAGTTGCCCGTCACGAAACTCGCGCAGGCGCGCGGCGGTTGCGGCGACACGTTCAAGCCCCACATACGCGAGCCGCACGTCGTCGAACAGCGTGAGCGCGGCCATCGTCGGCCGCAGCCGGCCGTGCGCGCGCTCGAACAGCGCGAAGCCGACGACCTGCTCCATGCGCGCAAGCTCGCGGCTGATCGTCGGTTGCGACGTATAGAGCATCTCGGCCGCGCGCGTCGTGCTGCCGGTGACCATCAGCGCGCGAAAGACCTCGATATGGCGGTGCGTGAGCATGATCGTCTATATCAAATATGAATCGAATGTCGATAAACAGGCATTTTACTGTATAGATGATCAGGTGCATCATTCCCGTTATCCGTTCATTCGACCCGATTCATCTGCCATGTCCCTCGATTCCCGCCAGCTCGCGACGCTCGCGCAGCAATACGGCACCCCGCTGTGGGTGTACGACGCCGACGTCATCCGCGACCGCATCGCCCAACTGCGCCAGTTCGACGTGATCCGCTACGCGCAGAAGGCGAACTCGAACGTCCATATCCTGAAGCTGATGCGCGAGGAAGGCGCGTGCGTCGACGCCGTATCGCTCGGCGAGATCGAGCGCAGCCTCGCGGCCGGGTTCAGTCCCGCCGGCGAGCCGGAAGGCGTCGTGTTCACGGCCGACCTGATCGACCGCCCGACGCTCGCGGCCGTGCTGAAGCACGGCGTGACCGTGAACGCCGGTTCGCTCGACATGCTCGCGCGCATCGGCGAGCACGCGCCCGGCCACCGCGTGTGGCTGCGCGTCAACCCCGGTTTCGGCCACGGCCACAGCAACAAGACCAACACCGGCGGCCCGCAGAGCAAGCACGGCATCTGGATCGACGACGTGCCGCGCGCGATCGAGATCGTGCGCCAGTACGGGCTGAAGCTCGTCGGCATCCACATGCATATCGGTTCGGGTGTCGACTACGGCCACCTGTCGCAGGTGTGCGATGCGATGGTCGATCTCGTCACGTCGCTCGGCCATGACATCGACGCGATCTCGGCCGGCGGCGGCCTGTCGATCCCGTATCGCGACGGCGAGCCGCGCGTCGACGTCGATCACTACTTCAGCCAGTGGGACGCCGCGCGCAAGCGGATCGAGCGTCATCTCGGCCACCCGGTGCGCATCGAGATCGAGCCGGGCCGCTTCCTCGTCGCCGAAGCCGGCACGCTCGTCACCGAAGTGCAGGCCGTCAACCGCCGGCCGAAGCACGACTTCGTGCTGATCGACGCGGGCTTCAACGACCTGATGCGCCCGTCGATGTACGGCAGCTACCACGCGGTGTCGGTGCACACGCAGGATGGCGCGCTGCCGGCCGGACGGCCGCTCGTCGATCTCGCGATCGCGGGGCCGCTGTGCGAATCGGGCGACGTGTTCACGCAGGACGCGGGCGGCGTGGTCACGCACCGCAAGCTGGCGCAGCCGCAGATCGGCGACCTGCTGTTCCTGCATGATGCAGGCGCGTATGGCGCGTCGATGTCATCGAACTACAACAGCCGGCCGCTCGCGCCGGAAGTGCTCGTCGATCGCGGCACGCCGCGGCTGATTCGCCGCCGGCAGACGATCGGCGAATTGCTCGCGCTCGAAACGTTCGAGTAACGCCTGCATGACGGAACGGGGTGCGCGGCCTGCGCGCCCCGGCCGCCCCCCCTACCTCACCGTCACGCGCACGTCGGCACCCGCCGCGCGCCACGCCTTCAGCAACGCCGCGCGCCGCCGTGGATAGCGCACCTCCAGCGGTTCGAGCGCGACGATGCGATCCGCCCGGAAATGCCGGAAATCGTTCCGGTCTTCGCACCACGCCGCCAGGATCCGCACGTCATTGAAATAGCCGAGCGCGAACGGCCACACGATCCGTTCGTCGACCGTTTTTCGGCGCTCGCCCGCATAGCGGATCCCGAGCTTGCTTTCGGTGCGGATCGCCGCGCGCACGACACCCATGTCGATGGTTTCCCGATCCACGATCGTGCGCGGGCCGACGAGCAGTGTCGTGCATTCCATCTCGCGGCGCAGCTCGGCCGGCAGCACCGCGGAAATCTTCGCGAGGGCATCGTCGGCAGCCGCCGTGAGCTGCGCATCGGCAAACTTCCCGACCCAGCGAAAGCCGAGCATCAGCGCTTCCAGTTCCGTCTGCGAAAACATCAGCGGCGGCAGCATGAATCCCGCACGCAGCACATAGCCGACACCGGGCTCGCCTTCGATGTCCGCGCCCTGTGCCTGCAGCGACGCGATATCGCGATAGACCGTACGGAGGCTGATGCCGAGCTCCCCGGCCAGCACGCGGCCGCTCACCGGGCGGCGGTGGCGCCGCAGCACCTGCAGCAGCGAGAGCAATCGTTCGGCACGCGTCATCGTTCCATGCTGCCACTTTCTGACAGCATCCATTCATAGAATGACACGCATCTTAATCGAACCCAGGACGGCTCCGCATGACTTCCCCGAATCTCGTTCTTCTGTATGTCGAGGACCCGGCGCGCAGCGCGCAGTTCTACGCGCGCCTGTTCGGGCGCGCGCCGGTGGCCGCGTTTCCCACCTATGCGGCATTCACGTTCGACAACGGGCTGCACCTGGGCCTGTGGTCGACCAGCGCGCGCGATTTCGTGTCGGGCGGCGCCGGCCACCGGTCGGAGCTGGCATTCATGGTCGACGACGATCGCGAAGTCAGGCGCCTGTACGACGCATGGCAATCGCTCGGCGTGCCGTTCGAGCAAGCGCCGATGACGGCCGTGTTCGGCCTGACGTTCGTCGCGCTCGACCCGGACGGCCACCGCTTGCGCGTGTGCACGCCGGACGCTTGAGTGCGCGCGGACGCGACCTTCGACCGGTCGTGCCCGCGCATCGGTTCAGGCTTGTACGTCAGCCCGCGCGCCGCACGGGCGCCATTTTCGAGAAGTATTTCGCGCCCGCCACGCAGCCGACCACGACGACCGTCACCGCGACCATCGACGGCGGCACCGTCTCGTGCAGCAAGCCGGCCGCCAGCAGCAAACCGAAGAACGGCTGCAGCAGCTGCAACTGACCGACGCCCGCGATCCCGCCGAGCGCGAGCCCGCGATACCAGAACACGAAGCCGATCAGCATGCTGAACAGCGACACGTACGCGAGCCCCCACAGCGCGGCAGAATCGACGCCGTCGAACGACACGGGCCAGGTGAACCACGTGAGCGGCAGCATCAGCGGCAGCGACAGCACGAGCGCCCACGAGATCACCTGCCAGCCGCCGAGCTCGCGCGACAGGCGTGCGCCTTCCGCGTAACCCAGCCCGCATGCGACGATCGCGGCCAGCATCAGCGCATCGCCGACCACCGACGCCTGGCCGCCGTTGCGCAGCGCAAATGCGGCCACCGCGCCGCTGCCGATGATCGAGAAGATCCAGAACGGCAGCCGCGGCCGTTCGCCGCCGCGCCACACGCCGAACAGTGCGGTCGCGAGCGGCAGCAACCCGACGAACACGATCGCGTGCGCCGATGTCACGTGCTTCAGTGCGAGCGCGGTCAGCAACGGAAAGCCGACCACGACCCCGAGCGCGACGATGGCGAGCGACACGGCCTCGGCACGCGTCGGGCGCCGCTGCTTCAGCCCGACGAGCAGCAGCAGGCCGAGCGCGCCGGCGATCGTCGCGCGCGCAAAGGTGAGGAACAGCGGATCGAGCCCCTGCACCGCGATACGCGTCGCGGGCAGCGAGCCACTGAAGATGATCACGCCCAGCAGGCCGCTGAGCCATCCGTCGGTCGTCTTTTGCACGGGAAATCCTGAACGGGGAAAGTGGATGACCGATGATCCGCCGCCCACGAAATGCGCGTAAGCTACAGCCCAATACAATTCGGACAAACTGTACTGGACAACCGGCCGTACAGTTCATTCTTCGCCATGAGCCAGGCCGCCCCGCTTCCCGTTCCGCCCACCCCGTCGCGCACGCGCGTGGAAACCGTGATGGATACGTTGCGTGCACGCATCGCGAGCCGCGCGCTGGTGCCCGGCGCGCGCGTGCCGTCGATCCGGATGATGGCGGACGCGCTGGGCGTGTCGAAATCGACCGTCGTCGATGCGTACGAGCGGCTCGCGAGCGAAGGCGTGCTGGTCGCGCGGCGCGGCTCGGGCTTCTATGTGTCGGGGCATGCGCCGCCGCTCGCGCTCGCCGATCTCGGCCCGCAGCTCGATCGCGGGCTCGATCCGCTATGGCTGTCGCGCCAGTCGCTCGAAGCGGCGCCGGCGTCCGTGAAGCCCGGTTGCGGATGGCTGCCGCCATCGTGGCTGCCGGACGAGAGCCTGCGCCGCGCGCTGCGCGCCGCGTCGCGCGACGAAGCCGACGCGCTGACCGACTACGCGACACCGCTCGGCCTGCCCGCGATGCGCCAGCAGCTCGCCTGGCGACTCGCGCAGCACGGCGTCCAGGCCGAACCCACGCAGATCATGCTGACCGACGGCGGCTCGCACGCGCTCGATCTCGTCTGCCGGCTGCTGCTGGAGCCGGGCGACACGGTCGTGCTCGACGATCCGTGCTACTTCAACTTCCAGGCGCTGCTGCGCGCGCACCGTGCGCGGATCGTCAGCGTCCCGTACACGCCGAACGGCCCCGATCTCGCGCGCTTCGAGCAGGTGCTCGCCGAGCATCGGCCGCGCCTGTACATCACCAACTCGGCGCTGCACAACCCGACCGGCGCGACGCTCGCGGCGCCCGTCGCGCACCGGCTGCTGACACTCGCGGCCGAACATGGCCTGCTGATCGTCGAGGACGACATCTTCGCGGATTTCGAGAGCACGCCCGCGCCGCGCCTCGCGGCCTTCGACGGGCTGTCGCGGGTCGTGTCGATCGGCAGCTTCTCGAAGACGCTGTCGGCCGCGATCCGCTGCGGCTACGTCGCCGCGCGCCCGGAATGGATCGAGGCGCTCGTCGACCTGAAGCTCGCGACGTCGTTCGGCCATGCGCAGATCGGCGCGAACGTCGTCCACCGGCTGCTCGTCGACGGCACGTACCGGCGCCACGTCGACAGCCTGCGCGCGCGCCTCGCGGACGCGATGGGCGAAACGCTCCGGCGCGTCACGCGCGCCGGGCTCAGGATCTGGACGGAGCCGCGCGGCGGCCTGTTCGTGTGGGCGGAGTTGCCCGACGGGCTCGACGCCGCACGCGTCGCGCGCCATGCGCTCGATTACGATGTGGTGCTTGCGCCCGGCAATGTGTTCAGCGCGTCGCACAATGCAACGTCGTACCTGCGCTTCAACGTGTCGCGCTGCAAGGGACCGGCGGTGTTCGATGCGCTGGCGCGGGCGATGGAGGCGGTGCAGGCGGAGGACACGACCAGGCACGTGCTCGCCCGCGAATCATGACCGCAGGCAGGCGAGCGCGCTAGCTGCCGGCCACCACGATCTCCGCGACGAAATCGACGAACGCCCGCACCTTCGCGGGCGGCAAGTGGCGCGACGGGTAGTACGCGAACAGCGGAAATGCCTCGCCGCGCCAATCCGCAAGCAGCTCGACGAGCCGCCCCTGTTCGATCAGCCCCGCCACGCCGCTCGCCTTGAAGCGTGCGATGCCGACGCCGGCCAGGCATGCGCCGAGCATCGTGCCGGCGTCGTTGACGAGCAGCCTGCCCGTCGTCTTCACGGGCACGCGCTTGCGGCCGAGCTGATAGACCCATTCAAGCGGCTGGCCGGTCAGCGTGTTGCGCATCTGGATGCACGCGTGGCCGACAAGGTCGGCTGGCGCCTCGGGACGCCCGTATCGTTTCACGTACGCAGGTGCGGCGACCGTCACCGCTCGCGTCTCCAGCAGCTTGCGCGCCACCAGCGACGACGAAGGCGGTTCGCCGAACCGCACCGCGACATCGAATCCTTCTGCAACCAGATCGCCGAGTTGCTCGCGCGCCGCCAGTTCAAGCGACAGATCGGGATGGCGCGCCAGGAACGCTGGGAGATGCGGCGCCAGCACCCGCCGCGAAAAGTACGCGTCGACATTCACGCGCAGCCTGCCGCGCACGGCCGCGGCCGAACCGGCGGCCAGCGTGACCGCGTCGCCGATGCCGGCGAGCAGCGGGCCGATGTCCTCGTACAGGCGACGCCCCTCGTCCGTCAGCGTGACCGAGCGCGTCGTGCGATCGAGCAGCCGTACGCCGACCCGCGCCTCCAGCCGGCCCACGGCCCGGCTGACACCGGACGGCGACAGGCCGAGCGCGTCGGCCGCGCGCGCGAAGCTGCCGCTTTCGACGATCGCGGCGAGCACGCCCACGTTCGCCAGGATCCGCCCGTCGATGCTCATGATTTCACTCATGACAAAAGATCACCAATCAAATGACATGGATTCGATTCCATCAGGAATCGCTGGTCCCTATCATGCAACCCGATGCATCGCGACGGCAAGCCCTGTCGTTCCGGCATGCCGCTTCTCCACTTCTCGATGAGGATTTCGAATCATGTACGCCATTACCGGAATCACCGGACAGGTCGGCGGCGCACTTGCCCGCACCTTGCTCACCGCGGGCCAGCCCGTACGGGCCGTCGCGCGCGACGCCAATCGCGCCGCGCCGTGGGCCGCGCGCGGCTGCGACGTCGCACTCGCCGACATGACCGACACCGCCGCGCTGACGACGGCCTTCTCGAACACGGCCGGCGTATTCGTGCTGCTGCCGCCCTGCTTCGATCCGTCGCCCGGATTTCCCGAAACGCGCGCGGTCATCGACGCCGTCGGCGCGGCGTTGCGCACCGCGCGGCCGCGCAAGGTCGTCTGCCTGTCGACGATCGGCGCGCAGGCAACGCAGGTAAACCTGTTGACGCAGTTGACGATGATCGAGCAGGCGTTCGGCGACCTGCCGATGCCCGTCGCGTTCCTGCGCCCCGCGTGGTTCCTTGAAAACGCCGCATGGGACGTCGCGACCGCGCGCGACAACGGCGTGATCCACAGCTTTCTGCAGCCGCTCGACCGCCCGGTGCCGATGGTTGCCTCCGAAGACGTCGGCCGCACGGCGGCGGCCCTGCTGCAGGACGAATGGACGGGCGCGCGCATCGTCGAACTCGAAGGACCGCGGCGCGTCAGCCCGAACGACCTGGCCGCCGCGTTCGCCCGCGTGCTCGGGCGCCCCGTACAAGCCGAGGCCGTCCCCCGCGACACATGGGCCGGCCTGTTCGATCGGCAGCAGATGCGCTACCCCGAACCGCGCATGCGTATGCTCGACGGTTTCAATGAAGGCTGGATCGACTTTGCGTCGGCGCCTGCGGATGTCCTGAAGGGGAACCTCGACGCAGACGCCGTGCTGCGCACGCTCGTCACGCGCGCCGCCTGAGCGGGAACGAGGCGGCGGGCCGCCCCGCCGCCTGCTTCACACCTCCCCCGCATGCGCCCTCGCCCGCACTTCGGCAAACGACGTATCGACGAGCAGGCGCCCCGTATCGAACACCGTTTCCAGCGCGTCCTCCCATTCGCCTTCCAGCATCCGGTCGTCCCACGCTGCGGGCAGCGTCGTCGTCCGATCCGAACATGGCCTGCTGATCGTCGAGGACGACATCGTCGCGAATCTCGAGACCACGCCCGCGCTGCGCCTCGCGGCCTTCGACGGATTGTCGCGAGTCGTGTCGATCGGCAGCTTCTCGAAGACGCTGTCGGCCGCGATCCGCTGCGGCTATGTCGCCGCGCGCCCGGAATGGATGGAGGTGCTCGTCGACCTGAAGCTCGCGACGTCGTTCGGCCATGCGCAGATCGGCGCGAACGTCGTGCACCGGTTGCTCGTCGACGGCACGTACCGGCGCCACGTCGACAGCCTGCGTGCGCGCCTCGCGGACGCGATGGGCGAAACGCTCCCGTGCGTCACTTACCTCGTTTCGCAAATCGTACACGTCCAATAGACGAGCGTGCCTCCGTCAGTCGATAGTTTTCCTCCTCTTCCGGATAACTATCGAATCAATGAGCGAAAACTTCGATTCACGCGACGCCACGCACCAAGAAGACTGCGACGAATGGATATGCGTCGGAACCACTTATACAAACACCACACCGGGATCCACTCACACCATCGAACTCGACATGGCGCAAATCTGCGAAAACATGTCGAACAAAGCATTCAGGCGCCTGATTGCTCGGCTGCGCGATGCTGCAATTGTCCTGATTCGTGAGCGAATTCATGGCCTCGCCGCTTGGGATCAGGAAGAACAGCGCCGCGTCCAGACTTGGTTCGGCCGATCAGATGACATAGTCCGTCGCAGACTCAATACCGGATTACCCAAACTTCTGCGCGTCATGCAGGAGCTGAAACCTGAGAATGTCATCAGGTGGGACGAGCAAACGCAGAGAAACATAACGTGCACCGTGTTTCCCGACAACGGAATCACGGATGCCGCAGTATGCAAACCCGATTCGCACAGACGGATAATCGCGATTTATCCGCACTTCTGCGCACTTCCTGATGCTCGGCTTTCTACCAACTGCAAGCTGAAAGTCCTGATTCATGAATGCACGCACTACGTCGACACATTCAACTCAAACGACGAAATCTACGGGTTCGGCACCGGTCTGAAGTACTGGGCTCAGACACACCATGATGTAGCGATCGACAACGCAGACAGCCTCGCCTGCTACATTTCATTTTTCGACGACAGGATTCTGTGGTGACATTTCTTGCACGTGTAATCAGCATCGCGGTCTGGTCCTGCCTCTCGTTTTCGATGTCGTCCGTGGCTTGTACCATTTCCGAAGACATGCTCGACAGCGTCCCGCTCAATTCCGACGCGATCCCTAACGAGGATCGCGTCAAGATCGCGGAAATGGTCATTCGCGCGCGTCAATGGCAGGGCGCAGAGATTCGAGGCATCGTCACTGCCGGCGCCTACATCGGGGAAGTCAATCCACACGCGCTCGCGTCGCGACGAGCGGCGAACCTGAAGGAATATCTGATACAACTCGGCGTCAAGAACGAGAACATCTGGTCGGATACCCACATCATCTCGAAGCCGTATCCGAAAGACAGCGCTGGTTACGAAGGCTATCTTCAGATCGGACTGACACTGGTGCCGCTTTGCAACGATGGATGTCGGCACCTCTGCAGCGACCCGCGCATCATGCCGACATCCAGACTACTTCACTGAGGTGGCCCGCAGCGAAACGACATCGCGACCACGTCGCATCGGCAATGGCGTGACCCGAACCTCTCGCGCCGCCCCGCCGCCTGCCTCACACCTCCCCCGCGTGCGCCCTCGCCCGCACTTGCGCAAACGACGTATCGACAAGCAGGCGCCCCGTATCGAACACCGTTTCCAGCGCGTCCTCCCACTCGCCTTCGAGCATTCGGTCGTCCCACGCGGCGGGCAGCGTCGTCGTCCGATACTCACCGGTGCGGAAACTGCGCAGCAGCGTAAGCCGCCCCTTCTTCGAGCGCTTGCCCTGATCGGTGACCGGATCCTTGCAGACGTCGTGCCACACGCCGCCGCGCCGGATCGCCGAGCACTTCATCGCAAAGCGCTGCGTATCGCGGTTCACCTGCTGCAGCAGCCCGCCGCCCATGCCGAACACGACGTTTCCGGCCGCATAACCCGCGTCGTCGAGCGCGGACAGAATCGCGTCGATCGACAGTTCGTCGACACCGTCGCCCTGGATCACGCGCACGCGATTCAGCACGCGCCGCCCCTTGCCGTTCACGGTCGAGCCGAACGATGCGTCGAGCGCACGCACGGTCTGCAGCACGATCGCCACCGGGTCGCCCGAATCGGGCCGCACGACCAGCGTCGCGCCGGAATCGAGCACGGCCTGCCGAAGCTCGCCGCCCCACAGATCGAGCGCGGCAAACAGATCATAGGAGTCCGACACGACCGACACGATCGCACCGGGCAGACCAAAGCGGCGAATCATGTTCCGGTACGCATCGGCTTCGTGTTCGCGTCCCCACGACGTGATCGTGCTGTGTTCGGCCGCCGGCACCGAGTAGGCGGCCATCGGTTCGCGATAGAAGCGATTCGCGGCCAGCACGCCGAGCACCGTATCCGAACCCATGAAGTTGACGAGATGCGCGGCACCGCCGATCGCGGCCGACTCCGCACTCGACACGCCGCGCGCGCCGAAGTCGTGCAGCTTGAACGGCAGTTGCGCGAGATCGTCGCCGGTCTTTTCCAGGAAGCGGCGGATCGTCTGCCGCAGGTGCCAGCTGCGCGTCGCGACCGTCACCGGATACCACACGCGCAGCAGCATCGTCTCGAGATACGACGCGAGCCAGAACACCTGCGGGTCGTCGCATTCGACCGTCATCAGCACGTTGTGCACCGGCACGACCGAGCCCTCGGGCACCGCGCGGATCTTCACCGGCAGGTAGCCGTCGTAGCGTTCGACGATATAGCGCCAGCCTGCCTCGTTGAACGGCTCGCCGTGCACGGTGAAGAAATCGCGCGCCTCGTCGATCATCGCGTGCGTGATCGGCTTGCACAGATATTCCTTCAGCAGCATCTGCAGGCCGAAGAACACCGTGCGGTCGTAGCGGCCGCCGCGCGATTCGACGTACGAGAACATCGCCGACGCGTCGGGCGGATATTGCAGGAAGTGGGAAGCCTTGTACGAATCCGTGTTGAGGATCGGATTGGCGAGAACCGCGGCAAAGCCGCCGAGATCGTTTTGCATGGCTAGAGCTCCTCTAGGCCGTTGAAGTGCCGCCGCGTCTGTCGCGGCGGACGGAATGCGGGGAATCAGCGGATCACAGCTTCCCCAGGAAGTGATACGCAATGTCGAAGTGATCCTCGAACATCACGCTGCGCATCTGCGCGAACTCGTTGAGCGGCACCCAGCGCGCCTTGTCGGCGTCGTCGCTGCCCTTCACGCGCGGCAGCTCGCCGGTCGGGAAGTTGAACAGGCACGCATGCGTGATCGTGCGGCCGCGCAGCGAGCGCGTCGGGTGATCGAATACCTGGCGATCCTTGATCGAGCCGCGCAGCACGGGCTCCGGCAACTTCAGGCCGGTTTCCTCGCGCAGCTCGCGGATACAGGCCGCGTCGAGCCGCTCGTCCTGGTTCACGAACCCGCCCGGCAGCGCCCACAGGCCGCGGCCCGGCTCGCTGCGGCGGCGCACGAGCAGGATATGGCCCGAGTGCACGACCACCGCGTCGACCGTCACGAACGTGACGGGATACGGGGCCGCCGCCCACGCCTTGCGATACCCGGCGATGAATTCGGCTTCCGACTTCAGCTGCGCGAATTCCGGCTGCGTGCGGAAACGCTCGAGCCAGCCGAACACGGGTTCCGGCACCGCCCACTGCACGAAGCTGTTGGTGCGCTCGGCGAAATACTGGTCGCGGATCTCGGTGGCGGAAATGTCTTCGGTCGCATCGACGTCGACGAGCTCCCATTGCGGGAACATCCGCAGGTAATACGAAGTGGCGTCCTTCTCGTGGCCGATCAGGCCGACCTTGCGCTGCGCGATGTCGCCGAGCGCGGACGCGACGGCGTCCTGCACCCAGCGCACCCAGTCGCCGTCGTTGTAGGTCGAATCCTGCAACGGCGCGATGGTGACGCGGTCGCGCTCGGACGCGTCGAGCAGCGAAGCCAGCATCTGGCGGCGCTCGTCGAACGAGAACGGATCTTTGATGGTGCGGGGCTTGTCGGTCGATCCGATCAGCACGCACACGCGCTCGGCCCGGCTCAGTGCCGACTTCAGCACGTTCAGGTGACCACGATGCGGAGGCTGGAAACGACCAATGAAAACGAGCGCGTCGAAGCGCCGGTTCTGTTGCGTACTCATGAGGCTCCCTCAAGAGATTGAAACGCTTCGGGTCTTTCCCGAAGGGTTGAAACGAATCCTAGGGGAAATCCCGAGGTGCGTCAATCGAGCCCGTTCGAGCCCCTCCTCGACTTGACGAAGTCTGACGAAACGCGCGTTATTGGCGGGTTACACTCGATTTCATCCTAATCCGCGCCAGGGCGCCCGCCATCATGAGGATCTCAGTCAGCCGCACCGTCGGCGTCGATCGCAGACGCCTCTTTACGTGGTCGCAGGATTACGCGCGTCGGCTCGTGTGGGACAGCTTCCTCACCGACGCCTACCTGCTCGACGGCATGACGGCGGACGTCGGCGTCGACGCGTTCTGCCGCAGCCAGTCGGGTGCGACGATGGTGTCGCGCTACATCTCGTACCGTCCGCCGCAGGTCGCCGCCGTCGAAATGGTCGACGGGCCGAAAGTGCTCGAGCGCTTCAGCGGCAGCTGGAACTTCACCGAGCACACGCCCGGCACGACCGAAGTGAAATTCACGTACCACTTCCGCGCCCAGCCGGCCTGGCTGCGCTGGCTGCTCGAACCGCTGATCGGCGCGTTCTACCTCGTGCAGACGCGCCGGCGTCTCGATTCGTTCAAGCGCTGGGCCGAAGCCGAGGCGCTGCCGCACTGACCGGCGACCACGGGCCCCACGGCCCGGCTCGTCCGCGCCACCTCCCCCCGAATACGTCCGAACGCGCGACCGCCGCGCCGCTCCGGCATGCGCCGCGCATTTGCCAGATTCACCGAACCCGGGGAAACTACGGGCGGCCGTCACCCCGACGGCGCGCCCCGACCGAGAGAACGGGGCACCTCTCACTGCAACGGCTTCGACACGAACCTACTCCAATGAGCCTGATATCCCGATTCTTTGGCCGCAAGGAAGAACCCGAAAACCCCGTCGCGCTGGTCGCGGCACCCGACGTCGAGAACCCGCTGAGCGTGACGGTCGTCTTCGACGGCCCGCTGCAGGTCGATATCGCTGCGCTGACGGCCGCGCTGCGCGCGTACCACCCGAGCATGAAGCAGGCGCGCGTCGAGACCGAGCCGACGCTGCAACAGGTATTCGGGCTCGCCGGCTGGGGCAACCACGTCGTCCGGCTCGTCGGCTTCGACGCACCCTATCCGTCCGAGGCCCTGGAAGCGTGTGTCGCGCCGGCCCACTACGGGCAGGACCTGAAGCAGCAGGTGCGCGCGAGCCGCAGCCACGTGATCCTCTACTACGCCGGGCACGAAGCCAATCCGCTCGACCAGTATGTCGCGCTGGCGGCCGTCGCCGGCGCGCTCGCCGAACAGAACGGCCTCGCGGTGCTGAACGAGCACGCGCACACGTCGCTGCCGGCCGGCGTCTTCAATGCGAAGGAACTCGGCGAGGAAAGCCTCGAGGTGCTGCGGGACATCCCGCTGAACCTGTTCTTCTGCGGCTTCGTGAAATACGAAGTCGAAGGCGTCGACGGCGTGTGGATGCGCACCTATGGCGCCGACGTGTTCGGCCTGCCCGATTTCGCCGCGCTCGCGGAAGGCCATCACGAAGGCGAACGCTATTCGGGCATCTTCAACAACGTGATGCATTACCTGCTGGAAAGCGGCGCGCGCATGCACGCAGGCGAAACGATGCAGATCGGCGCGGAAACGTTCATGAAGCTGCGTGAGCCGCTCGAGCAAGAGTATTACCTGCAAGGGCCCGCGCAGGTGCTGGTGGCCGAGTTGATCTCGGCGGATCAGATCAATCGCTGATTTCACCTCGCCGTATCTCGCCGCACGGCGCAAGGGTTCAAGGCTTGACGAACCGCGTGCGCCGCTGCGTCACGTGACGGCGGCGTGACAGCCGCCATTCCAACCCGACGAGGAGCGATCCGTGTTTGGTATTCGCCTGGGTCTCACGCTGGCCGCCATCGGCCTCTCGCTATCGGCCCACGCCGACAGCATCGACTGCACGCGCGCAAAGACGCGCACCGAGCGCCTGATCTGCAGCGACAAGGCGCTCGTGTCCGCCGACAGCACATTGGCAAGCGCCTACTACGGCGCGATCGACATCGCAGCCGACCAGCAGGCCGTCGTCCGATCGCAACGCGCATGGCTCGCGCAACGCGATGCGTGCGCCGATGCCGCCTGCATCGCCACCGCTTACCGCGACCGCACCGCGGCGCTGAAGCAGGTGAAACCCGCGGGCTGGAAAACCTATCGCGACCCGGCGCTCGGCATCTCGTTCGAGTACCTCGGGAACCGCCAGATCAAGAAGCCATGCCCTGAAATCGGCGGCGACCGGTGCGTCGCGATCGTCGGCCGCAACATGACGAACAGCAGCTATTTCATTGCGTTCGAGATCGTCGATGGCGCGCTTGAACCCGTTGCGGAAAAGGAAGCCGGATTCGAGCGGCAGGACGACGGCAAATGGATGTCGACGTACGGTCGCGGCACGCCGCAAGCGGTCGAACGCTTCTCCGGCGCCGGCTGGCGCGGCATGCGCGCGACGATCACGTGCGGCATCAGCGATCCGGAAACCGGCTTCCACGCGGCCGGCGGCGAATGCTACTGGGCCGTGCTGAGCAACGGCAAGCGCGCGGCCGTCGCGAATACCCAGGGTATCGTCGGCACCGACGACGCGACGATGCACAGCGTGTCGTCGTTCCGGTTCGAGCGTTAGCGGGAACGTCGTGACGTGCAATCGCCCGGGCATGAATCGACGTGCGATGCGTCATCGCAACGAAGCCTCGGCAGCCTGTCGCCGACACCCGCAAGCGTAAAAACGCACTGCATGGCGCGATCCGCAACGGCCGCTCCTCCAGCCGCGCCGTTCGACCCGCATCCGCGCTAACGTGCGCCGTCCCCGCGCAACGGGAACGTTTCCGCCCCCGCATCGCGGCGCAACGTGACCTCCGTACCCGTCAGCCATCCTGACGATTTCAGGATCGGGCGTGCGATCGCGTACAGGCGGTCGGCGCTTGCGCCATAGAAATACAGATAACCGTCGTTGCCATCGCGATGCAATTCGGTCTCGCCCAACTCGCCGGCCCCGGCCTGTTTCACCGCACGATCCAGCCGTTGCTCCAGCGCATGAAGGCGCGCCTTGTCCTTCTCGTAGTAATCGAAGTGCACCATCACGACCGGCCCGGGCGGCTTCGGCGGTACATCGGCGGCAGCGTCGGCCACGTTGGCGGCAAGCAGCGCCCAGCCGAGCAACGCGGCACACCGGATTCTGTTACGCATATCGGCAAAGGAAGTGAATCGCCCGCTCACGTCGGCGCGCCGCCGCGCGCAACCTGCTGCCGGACTTGCGCCTGCGTGCCGAGCGCCGCGGCGATCGCATCGACCGCATCGGCCGCACGCGCCGCGCCGCACATGAACGCGTCGACGGCCGCGAAGCGATGCTCGGGCCACGTGTGGATCGTGATGTGCGATTCGGCGAGCAGCACGACGCCCGTCACGCCATGTTCGCCGCCGAAATGATGGAAATGCGCGCCGATCACGCGCGCGCCGGCCTGCCGCGCCGCTTCGGTGAGGATCGACTCGAGCCGGGCAGTGTCACGCAGCAGCGCCGCGTCGATGCCGGCCAGGTCGGCCAGCACGTGCGAGCCGAACGTCGCGCGCGGTGGCGTGATCCCGTCGCGCGCGGTCATTTGTGCGACCCGTACGACGAGTACCCGCTGCGCGCCGACGAACTGCCCCAGCCGCTGCCGCCCGAGCCGCTGCCGCCAATCGATGCGCAGCTGAACAGCGTGACGACGATCAGGCCATAGATGCCGTAGAGGATGTACCGGATCACGCGTTGCCCCCGTCCGATGCAAAGCGCTTCCACAGCCATTCAGGCAGCCACAGCACCAGCAGGCCGATCAGCAGGTAGACGGAACGGCCGCTGAACGAGAACAGCGAGCCCATGTTCAGGATCACGAGCAGCGCGCTGAACACGAGCGGCAGCGGCGCGAAACTGTGCGGGCCCTTCCGGCCGAACAGGCCCGTCGTCGCGGTGGCGCCGGTTGCCGCCGCAGCCGCGGCCGTCGCGAGCGCCGGCGTGCCGAAGCGTTCGGCAAGCGTGCTGGCCGACAGCGGCCGCGCGCGCGACCAGACGATCTCCGCGTCGCTGCGCTCGCGCGTCAGCTTGTCCTTCTGCCAGCCGTAGTCGATGATCGACGTGCGATCGCCGACCTGCACGCGCCAGTTGAACGCACCGACCACGTAGACGACCTCCGAGTCGTATTCCTCGCGCAGGCGGTAGGTCTTGTCGCCGTCGGTCACGTCGGCATCGCTGCCGATCGTCGGCCACTGGTCGAGCACCTGCACGCGTTCCCAGCGCCCTTCGCTCTGCACGAGCCACAGGAACCCGCGCTTCGGGTTCAGCAGCAGGTATTCGTCCCACGTCTCTTCGTCGTCCGGCACGCGGCAACGCATCATCCCGATCACCGTGTACTTCACGCCGTCGAACGTGCCGATCGCGCCGAGCTCCAGCGCCCCCTTCACCGCTTCGAGCTTGCGCTGCGCCGCGAACACGGTCTGCTGCTCGGCCGTGCACTGCACGCCCGCATGGCAACTGCCGCACACCACGTAGTCGGCCACGTTCGGCGCATACGACAGCGGCGCGCCGCAGCTCGGGCACGCGAACGGCACCATCTCCGCGCCGCGCTTCTCGCGCGTATCGTGGTCGGTATCGCGCAGCCCGGTGAAGGCGAGCGCATCGAATTCGAGCGCTTCGCCCGTATAGACGGCCGGGCTCCCGCCGTTCGCATCGGCATCGGAATAGTCGTAGGTCGCGAACGCGTTGCCGGTGCGCAAGTCGACGACGCGCGCCTCCCAGCCGGCATCGACGCGGAACGGCAGTTCGCCGTCGCCGCCCGTGCAGCGCGCGGTGCGCACGTCCGACACGAGAAACGCGCGGCCGCCATGGTCGATCCGCATGCCCGGTTCCAGCGTGCCGAACGCGGGCCATGCGCCGCCGGACGCATCGTCGGGCTCGTGCACCGTGATCGCATACTGGCCCGACGCATCCGACAGCCAGCCGAACGTGCCGTCGTCGAACACGACGTACCACTCGCTCCACGCGCCGGCGTCGTAGGTCATCTGGATGCGCCCGAGCACCGTGAACGCACGCTTGCCGTAGCGACCGGCCGTACCGATCTGGATCGGCGACGCATCGTCGAGCACCGTGGCCAGTTCGCCGATGCGTTCGACGTCGGTGCCCCGCTTGAGGAGCGTGCTGCGACAGAACGCGCAGACGGCCATCACCGCCGCCGCCGAGCGAAACTCGACCGGCGCGCCGCACTGGGGGCACGAGGTACTGAACATGCGCGACGCTTACCGGGTGAGCTTCGCGAGGATCTCGGCCTTCGCGCGCGAATATTCGTCTTCGGTCACGAGGCCCTTGTCGAACAGCGCCTTCAACTGTTCGAGCCGCTGCACGTAGTCAGTGCCTTCCGCCGGTGCGGCAGTCGGTGCGGCGGCCACCGGTGCCGCGGCAGGCG
>NZ_JAAGPC010000111.1:0-29028 GCF_017104595.1 Burkholderia sp. Tr-20390
ACTACAACTCGGTGCGTCCGCATAGTGCCCTTGGGCAACTGGCGCCGGACCAATTCCGGCAACTGCATCAACCGAAAACCGGCGAGCCCACTAACTTACGAATGGTGTACTCGGCGGGGTAAGGTCAACGGGCCGAAGGCAAAATGCTTCCGCGAATTCGCCGATGACGGCAGCGATGAGGTTCGCCTGGCGTGGCATCCGGACTTCCGGATGGTCAGCGTGACCGATGCGCTTGGCAATGTCACGCACCACTACTACGACAGCAAGGGTTATTCGTTCCGTGTGATTCATCCGGACGGTAGCGAAGAGTGGATGTACCGGGACGCGAACGACAAACTCGTTCAGTACATCCATCGCGACGGTACCGTCGAGCACATGGAATACGATGTGCGCGGCAACTTCGTCCGCCATCAACGTACCGACGGCAGCGTGGTCGAGATGGCGTATGACCAGAAGGACCAGCTTGTCCGCGTGACCGATCCGCTTGGACACCAGTGGCTGCGTGAATATGACGATGCGGGGAACACGGTTGCGGAGGTCGATCCGCTCGGCCACAAGACCGAGTATGCGTACGACGAGCGAGGACTGCTTACCCGGATCAAGGATGCCAAGGGGGGCGCAAAAGCGCTGACGTATGACGAAGTCGGCCAGTTGACCAGCTATACCGACTGCTCGGGCAAGACATCGCAGTGGGCGTATGACGCCCAGGGTCGCCTCTCGGAAGCGAAGGATGCGGAGGGTGGGGTCACTGCATACCGTTATGGCGCGAATGGCCAGTTGATCGAAGTCGTGTCGCCGGCGGGGCGCGAGAAGTTGAGCTACGACGCGGAAGGGCGTCTGCTGACGCATGTCGATCCGCTGAACCGCAACACGCGTTACGGCTACGACGCGAGCGGGCGGATCAATATCCGCACCAATGCATTGGGGCAATCGCTGTCGTATCGCTATGACCGGCTCGGTCGGATCGTCGGGCTGACCGACCAGAATCACGCGAATTACACGTTCCGCTATGACGCAACAGGCCGATTGATCGAGGAGATCGATTTCGACGGGAAGGCGACGCGCTATTCGTATGACGACGCGAGCAGCCGTCTCGAGTCGGTCGACGAGGCGGGACAGGTCATGACGATGCCCTACGATCGCGGTGGGCGGCTTGATGGCCGGTCGGTCGGCGAAGAGGCAGAGCGTTTCGCCTACGATCCGCTGGGACGATTGATCGAGGCCAGCAATCGATATAGCCGCGTTCAACGGTTCTTTGACCCCGTCGGCAATCTGGTGCGCGAGCATCACGCTTACGACCTGTTCGGCGCGAGCCGGAGCTTCGTGTGGCATCACCAGTACGACGAAATCGGTAACCGCATCAGAACGGTCAGGCCGGACGGCCATGCCGTCGATTGGCTCACGTATGGCTCGGGACACGTCCACGGGCTGATGCTGGACGGCAAGGAACTCGTTCAGATCGAGCGCGATGATCTGCATCGGGAAACATTGCGTACCCTGCCGAGCAAGATCGATCAACACACGGCATACGACCGTGCAGGCAGGTTGGCGCAGCGCACCGTACAGCGTGCGAATGCACCCGCGCCGCTGGCAGAGCGCCGGTGTCGCTATGACGCGGCCGGCCAACTCGTGCAGATTGAAGACAATCGCAGAGGTTTGACGGACTATCGTTACGATCCGGTCGGACGGTTGCTGGAGTCGATCGGACCGGCGGGCAAGGAGCGGTTCGCGTTCGATCCGGCGAGCAACATTATCGACCCGATACGTGTTGAGCCGCCTCGCACGGAGAGCCGGCCGAGTCCGGTACGTGCTACGGAGAGCACGTTCCCCGCGGAAGTGTCCAAGGTGTTGGGCAACTTGTTGAAGCAATACGCGGGGGAGCATTTCGCGTACGACGCGCGCGGCAATCTCGTGCATCGCAGATCGCCAGCGGGTGAGCAGCGTTACGAGTGGAACGCGTTCAATCGGATGACTGTAGCGACGGTTGACGAGGGCTCGCAGGAGCGAGTCGCGGTACTACTACGATGCGCTGGGACGTCGCATCGCGAAAGAGGTGAACGGCGAGCGCACGGTGTTCGGGTGGGATGGCGACACGCTGGCGTATGAGAGCGGGGAGCAGGGCAGCACGCATTACCTTTACGAAGCGGGTTCGTTCGTGCCGATGGTGCAGTGCGTGAGTGCGTCGGTAGACGGGTTCGAGACGCCGTCACGCCGTGAGACCGATCGCTATGTACCGGAAGACGATCCGTTGCAACGGTTGCCGGAGCGGGTGAGTGAGGCGCACGCGTTCTATTACCACTGCGACCAGATCGGCACGCCGCAATTGCTGACGGATGATGAAGGCGATGTGGTGTGGGAGGCGTCGTATAAGGCGTGGGGAGAAGCGCGGGAGGTGATCGCGCGGGCGTCGAAGGCGGCGGGGATCGTGCCGCGGAATCTGTTGCGGTTTCAAGGGCAGCAGGTTGATGATGAGACGGGGCTGCAATATAACCGGTATCGGTACTACGATCCGAACAGTGGGCGGTTCGTCAGCAAGGACCCGATTGGGTTGGAAGGCGGACTGAATGCATTCCAGTACGCACCGAACCCGGTCGATTGGATCGACCCGTTTGGTTTATCCGGTCGAAAAGAACCTAAGCCACGCATCGAAGACGGAAACAGTAAGGAAGGATGGCGTCATATTGACGAACGTCATATCAGTGGGACACACATATCGGGCGCAGGCGATCTATTTCCACGAAGTACGACCCGAGAAGAGCTCCGGAGTGTATGCGAGTGCTTGGTGAAGAACGGAACTCGCATATCTGATCCGAAGCGCAGAATTCAGACGTATGAAAAGAGAATGAAAGTAGGCGGAAAAAGGTCTCGAGTTAGAGGTACTTTTGATTCTCATGATGGAAACAGAACAATTACCGTTTTCCCGGTTGAGAGTGAACAGGATGCTTCAGTTTAATGTGGAGAGAATCGGTGAAGGTGATCCGTCTGGATTTGATTTGGGGGAGATGAGTTTTCGTTCTAATGGGAGGTGTATATCATCAAAGAGCGATGGGCGATTGAGGATGATGATCTATCTGTCAATGGTTGGGTTGATTGATTCATTGTTGGTTTTGGGTAAAAAGAGAAATGTCAATTTTGTGGCTGTTGATTCATCGTTCTCGGTTGTGTTTCGTGTAAGCGGAGGGGGCGTGTATATCGAATCGGCGGGAGAGAGAATGGGGCCTTTTTCGTCTGTTGAGTTACTGAGATCAATTTGGGACGGGATTGTTGGGTTTGTTAATGGTGGCGGAGGATTGGGTGAGGAGGATTCGGTGTTTGGAGATTTGAATGGGGCGATTGATGATTTGAGAGTGGAAGTTGAGAGATTGCAGAAGTCGTGAGGCGTAATTTGCGTGAATAAAATAATTATACTGAAGGAGTTTTTGGCGGAAATTCGATGTGTTCGTACTGCCGGTCGGTTGGGGGTAGCCGGCACAGATATTGCGATCCAAGCGGGCGGCAGTTCATTTGCAGAGATCCAATTGGACTTGTGGATGGGCTGAGCGTCATGCTTTATCAAGCCAGAATTGACGGGCAGACTGAATCGCGAGTCTTCCCCAATCCCTGTCCATGTAAGTGTTGAGGAAGGAGTAAGACGATGTCACCGATTGATCGACTACAAACCTTTATCCGTCAGATGTTGGAGTGGGAAACGAACTTCCATGCTGAAAAGAGGAGCGACGCGTACAAGCAAGACCCGAATTACCGGGAGAAAATCAATCAAGATGCCAAGCTCAAGTTGACGGAAATTTTCTCCGAGAATCTCAGCGCGAAAGCATTGAGTGCCCTTGGTGCGGCGAGACTCGATACTCTCGGAACGGGACAGCCACCCGAGTACGATCAGACCGTTTTGGTTGACACGGAGGTACATTCTGGGAATAAAACCAATATCGAGGCAATTAGGCATAAAGGGCTCAAGCAACGTTACCGTTACACGGTGATCGTCGAGCAAGATCTACCAAAGATTGACGACGTAAGTGTTTGGCGGGGAAGTCTTGGAAAATGGGAGCGCCGTCACGCGATTTAAAAATAATTTACATTGGGCTGATGGGGGAGATTGATGGTGATCAGGATGTTGAAGTGATTTTCTTGGGTTGCGGGTGGGGCTAATTGTGGTGTGATTTAAGGGGGGCTATCTTAAGTCGATTTTTATGCTTCCTGCGCCCGACTTGACGCGAACCAAATAAAATAAGGATTCTTCATGTGGCGTTCACTTCTCGCATTCGCCTTGCTAGCAATTGCGACGGCAGCCTCTGCCGATAACACCGATTCGAGGGCGGCGGACGCGCCCGATCTGGTGCATCTCAAACCTTACGCGGCGAGCGGCGTAAGTTTCCAGCTTCCTTCGAACTGGACGGTTACGTGGAGTGGCCGGCTGGAGGATACGGACGGACAGGGAGTCGATATCGAAGCCGACAAGGCGGCATTCGAGATACTGACACTGGGCGTCACTGTCCAGATTGTGCGCACCAAGGTTGCGCCGACGCTAAAGGGTACGGCAGCTTATCTCTACAATCAGCAAGTCGATGACAAACCTGCTCAGTACACGAAAGCGAATTACGAGCCGATCATGCTGAACGGAAAGTATCCTGCGCTCGCATCGCGCTACTCGCACAAGATTTTCAAGGACGACCGGGTGTATGCACATCGGCTTGACCTGATCGCGAGCAAGCCTTGCGGTGAGGGTTGGACGTGCATCATTTTCTCGTCGGGTCTGGCCGCCAACGAAAGTCCCGCGAAACAGGGCATGGCGAAAATCTACGAGACAGTTCGCTACCAGCCCTGACCGTTGGTTCGGCGTCGACACGGATGACTATCCATTATTCTTCGCGCGAAGGCGCGTTTCGGTAGCATCCGGTGAGGATCGTGTACTGGATCGACATGTTTGAAATCGTGTATTTCCGGCGCTCGGCATGATCAGTTTTTGTATGGTCGAGCATGCGGACCGACGCATTGTCTGGGCCGGTAGCTGTATTCGTAGCTTCGTTCCGTTGGAGATGTTTGTTCGTATGGTTTCGCATGGGCGAGGAAGGCACGAGCGTTACTAAGTGGGCATAATCACGGCTCGCTGATACAGGCGCTGAGGCGTACGCACATTCGTGCAGTCGCCACACCGCTGTTCCGACACGTTCCCTCCAGCTACAACCGCAATATCCATGTCGACCACCCTAGCGACCGTCGTGTCGCTGAAATACATTCTCGAACACCCGGGCGATTTCTCCGGATGGCTCTATCTCCCGCCGATGCCATGGACGCTCGACACGGAGGGGGCATTCTCCGAAGACACCAAAGACGCTGAAGACGAAGCCGTGCCGGCCGTCGCCCGGCAGCCTGGCTGGCACGTGACGCTGGACAGCGCGACGATCGAGGACATCGTGATCAACGCGCACGATCAGATCGATGAACCGAGCGTGGCGCAGTTATTCGACGCGTTCGTGTTCTACGTCGAAAACGACGCGTTCATCCTGTTCTGACGTCACACCGCGAGCACGCCACAAACAAAAAAGGACCGCCAAGCGGTCCTTTTTTCATGCAGCATCAGCGCCGGAGCGAAGCCCACCCCTCAAGGCAACGAAATCGTCAAATTCGCCGACTCCGGCCCGACCTTGATGACTTGGGAATAAGGCGCCAGCGCCTGCAGCGTCTTGTCCTTGAGATACGTGTTGAGCCCGAGATACCCAAGCAACGCAACCAGCGCAAAAACCGCCCCGATCGCCCAAACCGGCACCTCACGCTTGAGTCGATGCGCGATCTGATCCGGCAGCGGCCAATGCGGCGCAAATGCGGCCCGCTTACCCTTCATATGCGCGATCTCGTCCCCCAGCCGTGCGGTGAGGTAAGCCAGCTTCTCCGGCCCCTCGAGCAGATACTTCCCCTGGAACCCGAGCAGCAGGCACATATGAAACACCTCGAGCGACTGCAGCCGCGCCGCACCCTGCGCGCGACATTCCTCCAGATACTGGAAGAACTTCTCGCCCGCGAGCTGCTCGCCGAACAGCACGAGCTGCAGCGGCCGGCGTTCCCACTCCGTGCGGATCTTGAACTGCGACGACAGCACCATCTCGTCGATCGCCGCGCAGAACGCGAACTTCGCGCCGTACACGTCTTCAGCGGCGATATTCAGCTTCTTCGCGCCGCGCTCGAAGTCCGACAGGAATTCCTGGATGCGCGTGCTGAACTCGCCCGCGCTCTCCGGCTCCCGCCCGTTCTTGAGCAGGAACAGCATGAAGAACCCGTCGTACAGCAGGTCGAGCAGCGAACGGGCCTGGAACGAGGCGTCCGTCGACGCCGGCGTATGCAGCGGGGCCGGCGCGTTGTCGCCGAACAGGGAAGGCGCGTAGCTCATGATGTGACCGCGATCAGTTCGAATTTCAGGTCATTGATGCCAGTCGGCGCGTAGATCATCGCGGACTGGGCCTGCAGCATGCGCTCGTACAGCGGGCTACGCGAATCGAGCGCGAAGTAGCATGCGCCGGGGCGCACCGGAATCGCGGGCGGCACCTGCGGCGTGTACGAGAGCCGCACGCCGGGCATGGCCGACAGCACGAGCTTGTCGACGTCGTCGGGCGCGCCGACCTTGAAGCGGGCCGGCACCGCATCGACGAGCTCGACGCTCGGCATGTCCGCGGACACCGCCAGGTAGAACTCGGTCTTGTCGTCGATCTTGCCGGAATCGAGGCGGCCGAGGTGGAACGACGGGCGCACCTCGTCGAGCGTGATCGCGAAGTAGCGCGTCGAGATCACGGTGTCGAGCAGCTCGCGCAGCATCAGGTCGAGACGCGCGAAGCTCGGGCCCGGGTCGTCATGGCGGTACACCGGCAAATCAGCCAGCGTATAGCCCTTCGAGAACGTCATCAGCTGGCCTGCGAGGCGCAGCAGTTCCTGGAACAGCCGCTCCGGATGCAGCGCCGAATGCTGGTGCAGGTGTGCGAGCGTCGCGAACGCGGCGTTCGCGGTGTGCAGCAGCCAGAACGACGCGATGTCGCCCGAGCGGAATTCGATGATGTTCTTCGACGGCTCGCGGTGGAAGCCGTACAGCGCGTTCACCTTCGCCTGCAGCGCGTCGACGAGCTGGCGCAGCCGCTGGTGGAGGATCGGCGACGCGTCGATCGCGAGGCACGGCGGCACGAAGCTGTCGTCGATCTCGAAACCGGACGTCGCGGTGCGGCGCACGCGCACGAGCGGCACCGACAGCAGCTGGTCGCGCGGTTCGCTGTGCGCGATCAGCTTGACCTGCGTCTTCAGGAACGTGATGTCGGCTTCCGCGGCGTCGGTGAAGTTGTCGCCGACGCTCGTCTGCTCGCTGACGAAGCGCGTCATGAAGCCGGCGGCCGGATCGTCGCTGTAGTTGGTGCCGTTCTCGCGCAGCGGGTGCAGCGCGAGATAGAACACGAATTCGTTGATGCCGTCAGGCAGCGTGTCCAGCGCGATCGGCGGCGGCAGGTCGTCGGCCTGCGGCGCGGCATACAGCGCGCCGTCCGGGAACACGAGCGCAAGCTCGGCCACCCGCAGCACGTTGCTGCCGAGCGCATCGCGGTCGATGCGCACCGAGCGCACGCCCCAGTTGTACGGCTGGATCGCCTGGATCGATTCGAACAGGCGCGCTTCGTGGTACGCGTCCTGTCGCTGAAAGTGTTGAGGCCGGAGGAACAGCCCTTCCCCCCACAGCACCTTGGCCGAATAACTCATGTCAAATCCGGTTAATGTCGCGTTGCGATGTAATCGATTTGTTCGTGCCCGAATTAAATCGCCAATTGTTAACTCTTGTTAATTGACATTCGTGCGTCATTGTTTAACCGCAGGAGACCGAAGAAAGCAAATTCAGCGGTTGTGAAGGCGCACCCTGTTGCGGTGCGATGACAGTGCCGTCGGTGACCGTCATCGCGCAATTATGCAGGCCGATGATTATGCCGGATTTCTCCGACTTCACCGGGTCGAACGTCAGTTTCCATCGTTGGAGTGCGGGATCGCGGAACAGCGCGACGATGCCGAATGCCTGCGCTTCGCGCGAAACCTTCTCGGTCGCCGTATAGCGCTGGCCCGGAATCAGCGTGATTTCACGCACGTTCAGCAGATCCGCGCCCAGTGCGGCCTTTTCCTTGGTCGGATCCGTGAATGCATCGAACGGCGCCTGCTGGAACGACGTCGGGTCCTTCAGCGTATAGAGCCGCACGACGAGCGCGAGCGGCTTGTGGTCGGTCGCGGCATTCAGGTTCGGCGCGGCGGCCAGCGTGATGCCGAGGTTGCGCGGCGGCTTCTGCGCGTCGGGCACCTCGGGCTTGCCGATGCCGGCCGCGGACATCACGGCGCTCGCGGCCGAGCCGAGCAGCGGGGCGGCCGCGCATCCGGCCAGAAGCGCGCAGGCAACCAGTGGCAGCGCGTAGCGAATCATCAACGATCTCATCGTATTTCCGGCGGGCTGCCTTTTATCCCTGTCAAATCTGCCGGGTATTTCCGCGTTCGCTGCGTGTCCCCGGCATTGCACTGTTCAACTATTAAGCACGCCCGCGTCGAGGCAGGCGCCCGGAAATTTTTGCCACCGTCCGGGCGGCGCGTCGCGAAACCAGTAAAACTTGCCCGTCCCGGCCCAAAGAAAAATCGCTGCGAGCCCGCTGCGAGAGGCCATTGGAGGGGGTAGCGCCCGGTTTTAAAAGGAATTACTCTTCACACGACGATTGAATTATGAAAAATTGATCGGTACTATACCCGCGCGCTTCTTGCAAAGCAAAAGAACCAGATTCTCAACGATTTAAAACTCACGCGCCGGTGGATATAACGATGAAAGACCGTCTCTTCGCAAAACTGTCTGGGGTAGTAGTGGCTTGCGGCGTGATCGCCGGTTGTGCGAGCCAGCCTCCGGCGCCGCCGACTGCCGAAGTGTTCAACAAGTCGCTGGCGGATGCGGACGCAGTTGCGAAGGCGGGGGACCAGGACAAGGCGCTCGGCCTGTATCAGCAGCTCGCGAAGTCGGATCCGACGCGCGAAGAGCCGTGGTCGCGCATCGCGCAAATCCAGTTCGCCCAGAACCATTACGGCCAGGCAATCGTTGCCGCGCAGGAAGCGCTGCAGCGCGACGCGACCGACCGTCAGGCGAAGAGCGTGCTGGCCGTGGCCGGCCTGCGGATCGCGACGCAGTCGCTCGGCGAGCTGCGCCAGGATTCGTCGCTCGCGGGTGACGCGAAGTCGGATGCGCAGGCGCTCGCGAAGCAGCTGCGCGACACGCTGGGCGAATCGGCGCTGTTCCCGCCGGAAACGAAGGTCGTGAAGCCGCGCCAGACGCGCCGTGTCGTTCATCGTGCGAAGACCGGCGGTGCACCGGCGGCCGAAGCAGCGGCGACCAGCACGCCGACGCCGCCCACCACGCCGCAAAAGGGCGGCGCCGACCCGTTCGGCGCACTGCGCAACTGACCGCAAGACTGACGCGATAACCACAACTAACCTGGGAGCCGTCGAGATGGCCAAGAAAGAAAGCATTCAGAAAAGCTTGCAGAAAATACGGCCGCCGCGCGTCCAATTGACCTATGAGGTCGAGAAGGGCGATGCGATCGAGGTGAAGGAACTGCCGTTCGTCGTCGGGGTCGTCGGCGATCTGGCGGGCCAGTCCGAAATCGAGCAGCCGAAGCTGCGCGACCGTAAATTCGTCAACATCGATCGCGACAATTTCGACGACGTGATGAAGGCGATCGAGCCGCGTGCCGCGTTCCAGGTGGAAAACCGCCTGAGCCCGGAAGGCGGCAAGTTCGCGGTCGACCTGAAGTTCCGTTCGCTGTCGGATTTCAGCCCGGACGAAGTCGTCGAACAGGTCGAGCCGCTGCGCCGCCTGCTCGAGGCGCGCTCGAAGCTCGCCGACCTGCGCAACAAGCTCGCCGGCAACGACAAGCTCGAGGATCTGCTGTCCGAGGTGCTGAAGAACACGCAGCAGCTGCAGGAGCTCGCGAAGGGCGCGGGCGGCGACAAAGACGGCGAATGACGACGGAGTGTTGAGATGAACCAGCAAACGGCTGCGGCCCAAGCGAGCGGCGCGGATTACGCCGCCGGGACCTCGCTGCTCGACGACATCGTCGAGAAGAGCAAGGTCGCGAAATCCGATTCCGAGCATGCGCGTGCGAAGGACCTGATCGGCGAACTCGTGCACCAGGTGCTCGACGGCACGGTGATCGTGTCGGACAACCTGTCGGCCACGATCGACGCGCGCGTCGCGGAACTGGACCGCCTGATCTCCACGCAGCTTTCCGCGGTGATGCACGCGCCGGAATTCCAGCGCCTCGAAAGCACGTGGCGCGGGATGGACTACCTGGTCAAGGAAAGCAACACCGGCCAGACGATCAAGATCAAGGCGCTGCACGCGCCGAAGCGCGACCTCGTGCGCGATTTCAAGGGCGCGAGCGAGTTCGACCAGAGCGCGCTGTTCAAGAAGGTCTACGAAGAAGAATTCGGCACGTTCGGCGGCTCGCCGTTCGGTGCGCTGATCGGCGATTACGAGATCTCGCGCCAGCCGGAAGACATGTACTTCATCGAGCAGATGTCGCACGTCGCGGCGGCCGCGCATGCGCCGTTCATCGCGTCGGCATCGCCCGAGCTGCTCGGCCTCGAGTCGTTCTCCGACCTCGGCAAGCCGCGCGACCTGGGTAAGGTGTTCGATACGGTCGAATATGCGAAGTGGAAGTCGTTCCGCGACGCCGAAGATTCGCGCTACGTCGGCCTGACGCTGCCGCGCTTCCTCGGCCGCCTGCCGTTCAATCCGAAGGACGGCCAGACCGCGGAGAACTTCAACTTCGTCGAGGACGTCGACGGCACCGACCACGACAAGTACCTGTGGTGCAACGCCGCGTGGGCGTTCGCTGCGCGCCTGACGGCCGCATTCGACGACTTCGGCTGGTGCGCGGCGATCCGCGGCGTCGAAGGCGGCGGCCTCGTCGAGGACCTGCCGACCCACACGTTCAAGACCGACGACGGTGAAGTCGCGCTGAAGTGCCCGACCGAAATCGCGATCACCGATCGCCGCGAGAAGGAGCTGAGCGACCTCGGCTTCATCCCGCTCGTCCATTGCAAGAACTCAGATTACGCCGCGTTCTTCGCTGCGCAGTCGGTGCAGAAACCCAAGAAATACAGCACCGACAGCGCGAATGCGAACGCCGTCCTGTCCGCCCAGCTTCAGTACATCTTCTCGGTATCGCGCGTCGCGCACTACCTGAAGGCGATGATGCGGGACAAGATCGGCAGCTTCGCATCGGCGCAGAACGTGGAGACTTTCCTCAACCGGTGGATTTCGCAATACGTCCTGCTCGACGACAACGCCTCGCAGGAACAGAAAGCGCAATTTCCGCTGCGCGAGGCATCCATACAAGTGTCGGAGATTCCGGGCAAGCCGGGCTCGTATCGTTCGGTCGCGTTCCTGCGCCCGCACTTTCAGCTCGACGAACTCTCGATTTCTCTGCGACTTGTCGCTGATCTGCCCAAACCGGCAAATTCATAAGCGAGTAAATCGCCCGGGCGGGCCGCCTGGGTAGGACGTTAAAACCACCTCTTTGGGGAGTCGAAGGGCCATGTTACATATGCACTTGCAGTTTGGTAGTCCCGCGGTGAAGGGCGAATCCGCGGACAAGGACCACCAGGGCTGGATCGAGCTGAAATCGTGGGATCACTCGATCGTTCAGCCGCGTTCGGCAACCGCATCGACCGCTGGCGGTCACACGATGACGCGTTGCGAACACGGCGACATGATCTTCACGAAGGAAATCGATTCGTCGAGCCCGCTGCTGTACCAACACGCTTCGGGCGGCACCACGTTCGACGAGGTGACGGTCCATTTCTCGCGCGCTGACGGTGAAGGCAAGCGCGTGCAGTATCTGGAAGTCAAGCTCAAGTACGTGATCATCTCGAGCATCGCCCCGAGCGTTCGCGAAGAAGGTCTGCCGCTCGAGACGTTCTCGCTCAAGTACGCAGCTGTGCAGTGGAAGCAAACCCAGCAGAAGATCGGCGGCAACCAGGGCGGCAACACGCAAGGCGCCTGGAGTCTGACGAAGAACGACAAGACCTACGCGGTCTAAGGTCGGTTGCGGCAACGGGGCGCTCGGCGTCCCGTTGCCGTTTTCGCTGTACATACCGGCCGATGAAACGATTCGAACCCAGTTTTCTCGACAAGCTGTTCGACGACGAACCGCACCTGCCGGCCTCGGCAGCGATGCGGCAATTGTCGCTGGACGAGCTCAAGAACACGGTCGCCCGCGACGTCGAGGCGATCCTCAACACCCGTATCGCCCACACCGAGAACGAGCTGGCCACGCTGCCGGAGTGCCAGAAGTCGGTGCTGACCTACGGGTTGAACGATTTCGCGGGGCTGAGCCTCGCGAGTCACTACGATCGCGCGTTCATCTGCAAGTCGATCCAGCAGGCCATCGCACGCCACGAGCCGCGCCTGCAGCAGGTGCAGGTGACGTTCGAGCTGAACGAGCAGGCCACCAACGCGCTTTACTTCGCGATCCAGGCGCTGCTCGTCGTGCACCCGGCCGAGGAGCCGGTGAGTTTCGACGCGATGCTGCAGCCCTCGACGCTGCAGTATTCGGTCACGCGCGCACGCGCCGCAAGAATGCAGTAAATCAAGCCGCCGAGCGGGCCGGACCGCCCGGTGGTGGATCAGGGTCCGGCAGGAAATATTGAGGTTCGGGGTCGTCGATGGAAGAATTGCTGCCGTATTACGAGCGCGAATTATCGTTTTTGCGGCGCTATTCGCGAGATTTCGCCGAACGCTATCCGAAGATCGCGGCGCGGCTCGCGCTGTCCGGCGAGCATTGCGAGGATCCGCACGTCGAGCGGATGATCGAGTCGTTCGCGCTGCTCGGCGCGCGCATCAACAAGAAGCTCGACGACGATTACCCGGAATTCACCGAAGCGCTGCTGGAAGTGCTGTATCCGCACTACCTGCGGCCGTTCCCGTCGTGCTCGATCGCGCAGTTCACGCCGGCGTCGCCCGGCCAGCAGACCGAACCGGTCGTGATCGATCGCGGCACCGAGCTGAAGAGCCGCCCGATCCGCGGCGTGCAGTGCCGGTTCCGTACCGCCTATGACGTGACGCTCGCGCCGATCCGCATCTCGGAAGCCCGCTACACGCCGGTCGCGCTCGCACCGAGCGCGACGGTGCTGCCGTCGAACGCGACCGGCGTGATCTCGATCACGTTCGAATCGCTCGCCGCGCAGCTCGATCTCGGCGCGCTGAAGCTGCCGACGCTGCGCGCGCACCTGCACGGCGAACAGTCGTTCGTCGCCGCGCTGACCGACTGCCTGTTCGTCAACGTGCTCGGCGCGTATGTCGAGCCCGAGCGCAACGGCCGCTGGACCGCGCTGCGCAAGCTGCCGATCGCGCATGCCGGCTTCGACGAGGACGACGCGCTGATCGACTATCCGGCGAAATCGCATCCCGCGTACCGCCTGCTCACCGAATACTTCGCGTTCCCCGACAAGTTCGATTTCGTCGACTTCGACATCGCGGCGATCGCGCGCGCGAGCGGCCGCTGCCAGCGCGCGACGCTGCATCTCGTGCTGCAGGACGTGCGCAGCGATTCGCACGTCGCGCGGCTGCTCGAACTGCTGACGGCGAGCCACTTCCGGCTGTTCTGCACGCCGATCGTCAACCTGTTCCGCCAGCACGGCGAACCGATCCGCATCACGCACCGCGCGGTGTCCTACCCGGTGATCGCCGAGGCGCGGCGCGCGTTCGCGTACGAGGTGTATTCGATCGATTCGGTGAAGCTCGTGAGGCAACAGGCGCACGAGGAGTCGGTGATCGAGTTCCGGCCGTTCTATTCGCTGCACCACGGTGAATCGGCGCGGATCGGCCATTACTGGTTCGCGCGCCGCAACGACTGGGTCGCGCAGAAGAGCCCCGGCTACGAAACCGAGATCTCGATCGTCGACATCGATTTCGAGCCGACGTCGCCGCAGACCGACACGCTGAGCCTCGACCTCACCTGCACGAACCGCGACCTGCCGGCGATGCTCGCGTTCGGGCTCGAAGGCGGCGACCTGTTCCAGGAAGGCGGCGCGCAGACGAGCGGCATTTCGCTGCTGCGCCGCCCGACGCAGAGCGTGCGCTTCGAGCGCGGCCGCGCCGCGCACTGGCGGCTCGTGTCGCATCTCGCGCTCAATCACGTGTCGCTGGTCGCGCATGGCCTCGCGCCGCTGAAGGAAATGCTGACGCTGTACGACCTGCGGCGCACCGCCGTGTCGATGCGCCAGATCGACGGCCTGGCCGGCATCGAGCAGCGCGGCGCCGTGCAGTGGCTGCCCGGCAAGCCGTTCGCGACCTTCGTGCGCGGCATCGAGATCCGCCTGACGATCGACGAGGAACACTTCGTCGGCGCGAGCCTGGCCTCGTTCGTGCGCGTGCTCGACAGCTTCTTCGGGCTGTACGTGCACCTCAACAGTTTCGTTCAACTAGTCGTCGTGTCGAAGCGCACCGGCGAGGAGATCATCCGATGCAAGCCCCGGACCGGCGAATCGATCCTGGCGTAGTCGACGCGCTGCTCGACGAACCGCACCGCTTCGAGTTCTTCCAGGCGGTGCGCGTGCTCGAAGGGCTGTTCGCGCGGCAGGCGTCGGACGCGCCCGGCGCGTGGCGGCAGGGCGACGTGGTCGCGCAGCGCATCGAATTCCGCAACACGCTGTCGCTCGGCTTTCCGCCGAGCGAGATCGAAGGCGCGCGTTCGTTCGACGACGACGGCACCCACCTCGACACGGGCGAGGCGCGCGGCGCCGCGCTCGCGGCCGGTGAGCTCGGCCACGTCGAGCTGACGCCCGCGTTCTTCGGGCTGCTCGGCGGGCAGGGCGCGCTGCCGCTGCATTACACCGAGCAGATCGTCGCGCGCGAGCACCTGAAGCGCGACCATGCGGCGCGTGCCTTCTTCGACGTGTTCTCGAACCGCGCGACCGCGCTGTTCTATGCCGCGTGGAAGAAATACCGGCTGCCGTTCCATTACGAGCTCGACCGTGACGAGCGCTATCTGCCGCTGCTGCTCGCGATCGCGGGCGTGCCGAGCGACGAGGTGCGCGACAGTCTCGCGGCCGGCGTGGGCGGCGTGCTCGACGAGGCCGTGGCCGGCTATGCGCTCGCCGCGCGGCACCGGCCGATGTCGGCCGCCTACCTGCAGCGCACGCTGTCCGACTACTTCCGCGTGCCGGTGAAGATCGACCAGTTCGTCGGCAAGTGGTACGACGTGCCGCCCGACCAGCTGAGCGTGCTCGGCGAAGTCAACGCGGTGCTCGGCGCGACGGCGCTCGTCGGCGAACGCGTCTGGCAGCGCGACATGCGCGCGCGGATCGTCGTCGGGCCGCTGTCCAAGCGCGACTACGAGGCGTTCCTGCCCGGCGGCGCGCACGCCATCGCACTGGAGCGGATGCTGACGCTGCTCGCCGGCGTCACGCTCGAATACGAAGTGAAGCTCGTGCTCAAGCGCACCGAAGTCGGCGCGAGCGTGCTCGGCGCGGGCTCGCGGCTCGGCTGGGACGCGTTCCTCTGCACGCGCGACGCGGTCGAGGACCGCTCCGACGCCCGCTACGAACTGCACGTGATTCACTGATTCCGAACGACAACAAACACGCAATCGAACCTGAGATCGACGCCATGAGCACGCCTCTGAAGACCCTGATCACGAAACTGAACCCGCTGTGCCGCCACGCGACCGAGCGGGCGGCGAGCGCGTGCCTGGCGCGCGGCCACTACGAGGTCGATCTCGAGCACCTGTTCCTCGCGTTGCTCGACGAAGCGACGGGCGACCTGCCGCTCGCCCTGCGCGCGAGCCGCGTCGATCCGCACGCGCTGCACGCCGATCTCGAGCGCGAACTGACGCGTCTGAAGACGGGCAACACGCGCACGCCGGTGTTCTCCGTGCACCTGATCGCGCTGTTCGAACAGGCCTGGCTGATCGCGTCGCTCGACTCGCAGCTCGGCCGCATCCGTTCGGGGCACCTGCTGCTCGCGCTGCTGACCGCGCCCGATCTCGCGCAGTTCGCGCAACGGATGTCGTCGCAGTTCGCGGAAATGAACGTGACGGACCTGAAGCACAAGTTCGACGAGATCATGGCCGGCTCGAGCGAAGCCGAGCCGCGTCAGGCGGACGACGAAGGCAGCGACGTCGCGCCGGCCGCCGACGGCCTGGTGCCCGCGTCCGGCCCGTCGAAGACACCCGCGCTCGACACGTACACGACCAACCTCACGCAGCGCGCACGCGACGGCAAGATCGACCCGGTGATCGGCCGCGAAGCGGAGATCCGCCAGGCGATCGACATCCTGATGCGCCGCCGCCAGAACAACCCGATCATGACCGGCGAGGCCGGCGTCGGCAAAACGGCGGTCGTCGAGGGCCTCGCGCTGCGCATCGCGGCCGACGACGTGCCGCCGCCGCTGCGCGGCGTTGCGCTGCACGTGCTCGACATGGGCCTGCTGCAGGCCGGCGCGAGCGTGAAGGGCGAGTTCGAGAACCGCCTGAAGAGCGTGATCGACGAGGTGAAGAAGAGCGCGCATCCGATCATCCTGTTCATCGACGAGGCGCACACGATCATCGGCGCGGGCGGCCAGGCCGGCCAGAACGACGCGGCGAACCTGCTGAAGCCGGCGCTCGCGCGCGGCGAGCTGCGCACGATCGCCGCGACGACGTGGAGCGAATACAAGAAGTACTTCGAGAAGGACGCGGCGCTCGCGCGGCGCTTCCAGGTCGTGAAGGTCGAGGAGCCGAGCGAGCCGCTCGCGGCCGCGATGCTGCGCGGGATGTCCGGCCTGATGGAGAAGCACTTCAACGTGCGGATCCTCGACGATGCGATCACCGAGGCCGTGCGCCTGTCACACCGCTACATCAGCGGCCGCCAGCTGCCGGACAAGGCGATCAGCGTGCTCGACACCGCGTGCGCGAAGGTCGCGCTCGCGCACAGCGCGACGCCAGCAGCGATCGACGACACGAAGAAGCGCATCGAGCGGATCGACGCGGAGATCGCGTCGCTGGAGCGCGAGGCAGCGGGCGGCGCGTCGCACGACGAGCGGCTCGGCGAGCTGCGCGGCACGCGCGACACGGCGCTCGAGCAACTGGCGAAGGACGAGGCGCGCTATGAAGCCGAGCGCGCGATCGTCGCCGAGATCACCGAACTGCGCGAAGCGCTCGACAAGGCACGCGGCCCGTCGGAAGACGGCCAGCCGGTCGACGTGCAGGCCACCCGCGACACGCTCGCCGAACGCGTCGCGGCGCTGCACGCGCTGCAGGGCGGCGAGCCGATGGTGCCGCTGCAGGTCGACGGCCACGTGGTGGCCGAGATCGTCGCCGCGTGGACGGGCATTCCGCTCGGCCGGATGGTGAAGGACGAGATCGACACCGTGCTGAACCTGCAGCCGCTGCTCGCCGCGCGCGTGATCGGTCAGGATCACGCGCTGGGAGCGATCGCGCAGCGCGTGCGCACCGCGACCGCGAGCCTCGAGGATCCGAACAAGCCGCGCGGCGTGTTCATGTTCGTCGGGCCGTCGGGCGTCGGCAAGACCGAGACGGCGCTCGCGCTGGCCGACATCCTGTACGGCGGCGAGCGCAAGATGGTCACGATCAACATGAGCGAGTACCAGGAAGCGCACAGCGTGTCGGGCCTGAAGGGCTCGCCGCCGGGCTACGTCGGCTACGGCGAAGGCGGCGTGCTGACCGAGGCCGTGCGCCGCAACCCGTATTCCGTCGTGCTGCTCGACGAGGTCGAGAAGGCGCACCCCGACGTGCTCGAGATGTTCTTCCAGGTGTTCGACAAGGGCGCGATGGACGATGCGGAAGGGCGCGAGATCGACTTCCGCAACACGCTGATCATCCTGACGTCGAACGTCGGTTCATCCGCGGTGATGCAGGCGTGCCTGAACAAGCCGGCCGAGGAATTGCCCGATCCGGACGCGCTCGCCGAGACGCTGCGCCCGCAGCTGTACAAGACCTTCAAGCCCGCCTTCCTCGGGCGGATGAAGGTCGTGCCGTACTACCCGATTTCCGACGACGTGCTGGCCGAGATCATCGAGCTGAAGCTCGAGCGGATCCGCCGCCGGATCGAGGCGAACCACAAGGCCGCGTTCGAATGGGACGAGTCGCTCGTCGAGGCGGTGCTCGCGCGCTGCACCGAGGTCGATTCGGGCGCCCGCAACGTCGACCACATCCTGAACGGCACGCTGCTGCCGGAGATCGCGGGCCACGTGCTCGGCCGGATCGCCGACGGCGAGGCCATCGCGCGCATCGCGGTGCGCGCGGACGAGGCCGGCGAATTCACGTACACCGTCGAATGAGCGCGGCCGTGCAACGCAAGCATTTGATGAACTGACAGAATCATGCCGATCAATCTCCCCGAGCTGCTGACGCCGATCAGCGATGCGTCGCCCAGCGGCGACGACCTGCTGTTTTCGAACGAATTCGACGCGATCCAGGATGCGCGGCGCTACGACGATCCGACGCTCGACCAGGGCGAGTGGGTGACCGAGATCAAGGAGGCCGACTGGGGCTTCGTGGTCGACCATGCGGGCGAGTTGCTGCGCACGCGCACGAAGGACCTGCGGCTTGCCGTGTGGCTGACCGAGGCGCTCGCGCTCGAAGACGGCATCACCGGCCTCACCGAAGGCTATGCGCTGCTCGAGGGCCTGTGCCGCGACTTCTGGGACACCGTGCACCCGCTGCCGGAAGACGATGACACCGAGCACCGGCTCGGCAACGTCGCGTGGCTGTCCGGCCGCACGGCCGAGCTGCTGCGCGCGGTGCCGATGACGGACGGCGCGTCGAACGCGTTCAGCACGCTCGACTGGGAAGTGGCGCAGCACGTCGCGCAGGCCATCAAGCGCGACCCCGAACACGCGGACGACATCGCACGCGGCAAGCCGTCGATCGAGCAGATCGATTCGTCGCGGCGCGTGACGTCGATCGCGTTCTACACCGCGTTGCTCGCGAACCTGAAGGCGTTCGAGTTCGCGCTCGATGCGTTCGAGGAGCGGCTCGTCGAGCGCGCGGGCGATTCGGCGCCGAGCTTCCGGCAGGCGCGCGACGCGTTCGAGACCGTGTACCGGCTCGCCGAGCGCTTTGCGCGCGAGCAGGGCTATACGGGCAGCGCGCCGCACACGCCCGGGGCGCAGCAGGCGCAGCCCGAGCGTATCGAGCCGGTGTTCGGCAACCCGATCCAGACGGAGGAGACTCACGTGCAGCCGCAGCCCGTTCCGCGCGCCCCGGTGACGCAGATGATCGCCGGCATCCAGAACCGTGCGCAGGCCGTCGACCAGTTGCGTGCGGTCGCCCGCTATTTCCGCCAGACCGAGCCGCACAGCCCGGTCGCGTATCTCGCCGACAAGGCCGCCGAATGGGCCGACATGCCGCTGCACAAGTGGCTCGAGAGCGTCGTGAAGGACGACGGCTCGCTGTCGCATATTCGTGAGTTGCTGGGCGTGAGGCCGGACGAGCAGTCGTGAGTGACGGGCATTTGACCTGAGAGCGCGGGCCCGGCGGGTTCGCGGCAAACAAGAAGGTGAGTGACGCATGAACGCGACAGAACTGGCGCAGGCGATTCGCGGCGGCCTGATTCAGCAGGACCGCCTGCTGAAGACGGACATCCCGTCGTTGCCGGACCATGCGCTCGTACCGCGCCGGGCCATGACCCGTTCCGAACTGGGGCGCGATTTCAGCGTGACGCTCGATCTCGTGTCCACCGCGAGCGACGTCGAACTCAAGACGCTGATCGCACAGCCGATCACGCTATGGATCCAGCAGGCGGACCGGTCGTATCGCCCGATCAACGGCTATGTCCATACGGCGCGCCGGCTCGGCGCGGACGGCAGCCTGTCGAGCTACCAGCTCACCTTCGCGTCGTGGATGCACTTCCTCAAGTTCCGCAGCGACATGCGGTATTGGCAGGATCAGAGCGTCGACGCGATCCTCGCCGATGTGTTCGACGCGCATCCCCAGGCCAAAGGCCGGTATCAGTTCGCGCTGTCGAAGCCGCTGCCGTCGCGCTCGTACTGCCGCCAGAGCGAAACCGACTGGAACTTCGTGCATCGCCTGATGGAGGACGAAGGGCTGTTCGGCTTCTGGCGGCATGCCGACGACGGCAAGACCCATACGCTCGTCATTACCGACGATCTGCATGCGGTCGACGAGCTGGCGCCGAAGGCCGTCGGCTTCGATCGCTCGGGAACCGGCGCGGAAACGACCGGTTTTACGCAATGGGCTGCGTCGAGGACCCTGCAGAGCACGCTGCACACGACGCGCACGTTCGACTACAAGTCACCGTCGTCCGCGGGCAATCCGAACGGCACGACGCTGCCGACCAAGGCCGGCCAGGGCGACCTGCCGGACCAGGCGGAAATCTACGAATACACGGGCGCCTACACGTATCCGGGCCAGGACCGCGGCGAACATCTGTCGAAGATCCGCCTGGAGGAATGGGAGTCGCGCGCGAAGCGTTTCTTCGGCGTGGGCGGCGTGCGCGGGATCGATGCGGGCCGGCGCTTCGCGCTGGTCGATCATCCGGAGCACGACCGCGATCCGGAGCGCGATCGTGAGTTCGCGGCGATCGGCGTGACACGCTACATCGAGAACAACTTGCCGCTGTCGGACCACGAGGCGCACTTCCCGCACAGCCTGCAGGCGCGCCTCGCGCAGGCCAAAGCCGGGCACGGTGCGGCGGCTGCGTTCGAAGTCGGGCACGAAGACGGCTCGGCCGGGTTCTATCTCGTCGAGGTCGAAGCGCAACGTGCGGCGGTGCCGTATCGCAGCCCGTTCGAGCACAAGAAGCCCGTGATGCAGCTCGAGACGGCCGTCGTCGTCGGGCCGAAGGGCGAAGAGGTGTATACGGACGCGCTGAACCGCATCAAGGTCATGTTCGTCTGGGACCGGCAGAACGAGGGCACCGAAACCGCATCGTGCTGGATGCGTGTCGTGCAGTCGGATACCGGCGGCGGCTACGGGGCCGTTCATATTCCGCGGGTCGGCGAGGAAGTGCTGATCGGCTATATCGGCGGAGACTGCGACCGGCCGATCGTGATGCATCGGGTCTACAACGGGGCAACCAGGCCGCAGTGGCATAGCGACGGCATCCTGTCGGGCTTCCGGTCGAAGGAGTACGCGGGGTCGGGGCACAACGAGATGGTGCTCGACGACGCGACCGGCCAGAACCGTGCACGCCTGTTCAGCAGCAGCGCGAATTCGCTGTTGCATCTCGGTTACCTGATCGAGCAGAACGGCAACACGCGGGGCGCGTATCTCGGCTCGGGGTTCGACTTGCGCACGGATGCATACGGCGCCGTGCGCGCCGGGCAGGGGTTGTACGTCACGACGCATCCGAAGCAGGCGAATAGCCAGCCGCTCGACGTGCGCGAGGCGCAACAGCAGCTCGTCGATGCCGAGGGGCTGATCGAATCGCTGTCGCAGGTCAGCGAAGCGCATCAGGCCGAAAGCCTCGGCAACGGTCAAGACGCGCTGAAGACGTTCACCGACGCGACGCAGGAGAGCTTGGCGGGCGCGTCGTCGGGCGGCCGGACCGCCGGCGGCGGGACGGGGAACGCGAATGCGTTCAAGGAGCCGGTGATGCTGTTCGCGAGCCCGGCGGGGATCGGGATGGCGTCGCAGCAGTCGGTGCACGTCGCGAGCGACCGGCAGACCAATATCGTCAGCGGTCAAAGCACCTTCATCACGAGCGGCAAGTCGCTGATCGCCGGCATCCGCGACCGCATCAGCCTGTTCGCGCAGAACGCCGGAATGAAGCTGTTCGCCGCGAAGGGCAACGTCGAGGTCCAGGCGCACGCGGACAACATCGAGCTTACCGCGCAGAAGACCGTGAAGCTGGTGGCGGCGACCGAGGCCGTCGATGTGGCCGCGAAGCAGGAGGTCCTGCTGACGTCGGGCGGCGCCTATATCCGTATCAAGGGCGGCAACATCGAGATTCACGCGCCGGGGAAGATCGATTTCAAGGGCGCGCAGCACCAGTTCAGCGGGCCGACGAGCATGCCGTATCCGCTGCCCGCGATGCCGGGCGGCACGTGCAAGCAATGCGTGCTGAACGCGCATAGCGGGCGCGAATCGATGGTCGAGGCAGATTGATGGACGAGGTCAACGATACGGGCGACGTGGTCGATCGGGACGACGCCGTCGAGCCAGGCGAAGCCGTCGACACCGTGCCGAATCCGCGCGAGCCGGCGTGGCCGGCGTTCCTGGAATCACTGAAGGCTTCGCTGGCGCATGCGGACCACGACGGCAGGGTGATGCGGCTTTACGTGCTCGTCGATACGCGCGGCTATCAGGAGCTGGATGTACAGCTCGCGACGGTGCGGGGCCTGCGCTATGCGTCGCTCTGGATCGATACCGGGCTCGATGCCTACACGGATATCGCGCCGTACCTGATCGCGTTCGAGCGCGACGCGCTCGATGACGAGCATGCCGGGCAGCATCGGCTGCTGCGCCAGCTGTGGCTCGATGCAGTCGATCTGCATGCGGTGACGTGGCTGTGGTCGACGTGGACGTTCGATGCGCTCGACGCGCATCTGCGCCGGTATGTGCAGTACAAGTTGCCCAATGGTCGTTCGTACTATCTGTTCTTCTTCGACAACCACGTATTCGAACGTCTGCGGCAGGTGTGGAGCGATGCGCAGGCGCGGCAGTTCGTTGCGCCGTTCACCGAGATCCGGTATCGCGATCGTCGGCTCGACGAGGTCGTGTGGCGCAATGATGCGCCGGCGATCGAAGGCGCGGCGCCGGCAGGCGATGCGCCGGGCCTGAGCGAGCAGCAGCACGCTCGGTTGATCGAGCTCGGGTATCCGGACAAGCTCGTGCTGAAGTTTCGCGAGACGATGGGGGCGGTGGTCGATCACTTGTCGGATGGGGACCTTCACGATCAGGTCGTCGAGCAGCTCGATCGCGCGGCGGCGCATGGGATTGCCGATGAAGCGGAATTGCAGTGCTACGTGATGACCGGCGTGCTGGTCTCGCCGCGGTTCGACGAGTATCCGGCGGTACAGGCGTGCCTCGAGGCCGTGGCGCAAGGCGAGACGACGCTCAACGATGCGCTGGCGACGATCGACGACGCGACGTGGGATGCGATTCGCGATGCGCATGAGCGCGCGTTGCTGGAGGCGCGTAGTGACGTGGCGTAGGTCTGCGGGGGCGGTGGGCCTGCTTGCGGTGGCTTTGAGCTTGAGCGCGTGCGGCAAGTCGGGACCGGTGTATAGCGGGATCTCGGTTATTGCCCACAACTATCTGCCGTACAACCTCGACGGATTTGCGATCACTGACGCAAGTGGAAACAAGGCCGGCGGTGGAAACAGCTTGCCGGGCGGCGGGGGCGGGGTGACCTGCTGCTACAAACTCGAAGGCACGGAATTCATCGTCAAATGGAGTTATGTCGACGTTGACCAGTGGCACAAAGGTAACGAAGAAACGCTGCACGCCGAGGCAAGGGTTGTGATGCCATCGGCCCGGGTTCCGGAAAAGATCGGCGATCGAATTCTCGAAGTGCATTTTTACCCGGATCGTCATGTCGAGCTGCAATTTCCCGGTGCGCTGGCGGATACGTCGCGCATTCCGATGATCGATGTGTCGCGCTGGATGTCCAGCCACTACCAGGATCAGTTGAACAGGAAGTACGACGAACGCGAGGATCAGCAGTTTCGACGCATCGTTCGTGTCGTAGCAACGGCATGGCTGAAATACCGACTCACGGATCTCGACGATCTGGAGCAGTACGCCTACTACGACTTGCTCGTGAATGGCCGATTCGATGCACATCCCGAGGTTCAGCGTGTGCTGCAGACGGCTGCCGATAAGCCGGGGGTGTTCGCGAAATCGATGCAGTCTCTGCCAAAGAGCGTGAGGTTGGCGCTGGCAAGCGATAACTTCAAGCCAGTGGCTGTCCCGGTCATTTCGGACGGGTTGTTGCCGCCGCCGCGCGTGCCGGAGGTGCAGCATGGGTAACTCGGCTACGTTCGATCAGGGTTGCGAGCAGTCGCCCATCGGCATCGCACGCTGGACGACCTTCGAGCCGTGCGCGAAGGCGATCGATCACAGATGTAAGACAGGCGCTTGCTTGCCACGGAACGGCGGGCGAGGTGTCATTCAGAAGGGAAGCATCGATGCATAGAGGAACGAAACTGGCGCGTATGACGGGTCGTGTTCTGGCGACTTGCTTGTTGTTCGCCGCAGTGACGGCCTGTGGTAAATCCGAGCCGACCTACAGCGGGATTTCGGTCATGGGCCGGAACTATCTGCCGTACAACATGAACGGTTTCACCATCACCGATGCATATGGCAACAAGGCAAGCGGTGGCGGAGACGATCCGCCGGGCGCAGGTGGCGGCAGCGTCGCGTGTTGCTACACGCTCAAGGGCACCGAATTTACGGTCAAGTGGAAGTACTACGACGCAGATCGATGGACGATGGACGACTCGCATGCGCAGCAAGTCGAGACCAAGGTCGTGATGCCGTCGTCGGCCGTTCCCGAGAAAGTCGGCAGCCGGATTCTCGAAGTTCATTTCTATCCGGATCGTCACGTCGAGTTTCAGTTCCCCGGCCAACTGCTGGACGAATCGCGCATTCCGGTCGTGGATGTTTCCCGATGGATGGCGACGCACTATCAGGAGCAACTGGACAAGAAATTCGACGACACGGATGGACAGTCGCATCGGCGCATTGCGCGTGCCGTTGCGACGGCGTGGCTGAAATACCATCTGACTGACCGGAATGATCTCGAGCAATACGCGTATTTCAGTTTGCTCGTGAACAGTCGGTTCGATGCGCATCCCGAGATTCAGCGCATCTTGCAGGCCGCTGCTGGTAAGCCGGGTACGTTCGCGAAGTCGATGCAGTCTTTGCCGGAGAGCGTGTTGTCCGCGTTGTCGAATGATGCGTTCGAAGCCGTGGCCGTGCCGGCGATATCTGATGGCTTGTTGCTGCCGCCGCGTACAGGAAATGCGCAGCGTGGATGATCGGATCGGGCGCGTCTCGGATGCGATTTGCGATGTAGATGAGCGACGATGGAAACAGATGAGGCGCACGCGGTGGCCGTCGTCGCTGAGGACATTCGGATGATTGGGGCCGGTCCATGCCTGCATGGCTTGCCGGGCGCGATTCAGAAGGGAAACGTCAATGGGTGGAGCAATGAGATTGTCGAGGCTGGTAAGTCGTGTGCTGGCAGGGTGCCTGCTCGTGGTGGCCGTGACCGCGTGCGGGAAGTCGGAGCCGACCTACAGCGGGATTTCGGTCATCGGTCGAAATTATCTGCCGTACAACATGAGCGGCTTCACGATCGCAGACACATTCGGAAATACGGCGAGCGGAGGGGGAGACGACCCGCCGGGCGCAGGAGGCGGTAGCGTCAAATGTTGTTACAAGCTCAAGGGCACGGAATTTGTCGTCAAGTGGAATTACTACGATGTCGACCAGTGGCACAAAGGGAACAAGCAAATGTTCCATGCAGAGACGAAGGTGTCGATGCCACAGTCCCAGGTGCCTGACGATGAGGGCGCGCGGATTCTCGAAGTGCACTTCTTTCCGGATCGACATGTCGAGTTCCAGTTTCCCGGCGAGATGCTCGATGACGCACGTCTGCCGATTGTCGATGTCGTGAAATGGATGAAGCAGTATCAGGCGCAACTGGACAAACGATACGACGAGCGCGAGGACCAGCAGTTTCGTCGTATTGCCCGTGTCGTTGCGTCGGCGTGGTTGAAATACCGCTTGACCGACCGTAGCGACCTGGAGCAGTACACGTACATCAATCTGCTCTTGAACAGCCGATTCGATACGTATCCCGAAGCTCAGCACGTTTTGCAGACTGCCGCTGGGCAGCCCGGCACTTTCGCGAAGTGGGCGCAGTCACTGCCGAATAATGTTCGCTCGGAGTTGACGAGCGGGAAATTCAAGCCCGTGGCCGTACCGACGATTGCCGATGGCTTGCTCCCGCAACCGCGCGTAGAGGAGAAACCGCATGGCTGAGAAAATCAAGCTTGATCCGGACGACGCAACACCGATGGCCGTGTACACGCAACTGGTTTCCCGGGACGCGAACCTCTATCCGAAGGGTGACTGCATGCCATGCGGTGCAACGATTCGCATGGGATTTTTCTTCGACGCCTTCGGCCGCAATGCCGATATCGACGACAAGGAGAGTTCGCGATACTCGAATATTTGCCGCTTGTGGGAGGCGCATCGCGATAACGACGACACGCGGCGGCCAGCCAATCAGTTCTGGTACCGCTTCTATTATTCGGGATTGGGCACGCCGCTCAACGAGTCGGCCAAGTCCAACGCGTTGGTCAATGCAGGTGTCGCCGCAGCCAAGATGGCGGCCAAGAAGGCGCAGAGCGGTGCGACGTCGATTGCCGGGACATTCACACGCGTCAATACGCCGATCAAACAGGCCGACATGAAAAAGCGTGTTTCCGACGTGAAGAAGCAATTTCTCGAAGGAGATTTCTCGCTTCGACCGATCGAGAAGGCGTTCGAGGATCTTCGCAAGGATATCGAGCGCATTCCGGCTCAGGCGAGACGCGTCTTGAATGTGCTGAATGCATCGCCGGAACGATATTGGGAACGGACCAAGGCGACCGGGACGCTGCTGTGGCGCAACACCAAGAACGATTTCAAGACCAACTGGAAGGGAACGCCGATGAAGGCGGCGTGGGGCGTTGCACGCAGCCTCTTCGTTGGCATAGCGATGGAGAACGTGCCGATCGTGCGTGACAACGCCGTGATGGCCGAAGCTTTCGGAACGGGCGTCGATACTCGGTTGATTGCAGCCAAAAAGCAGTTCGAAGCCGCGTACGATGCTGTCAAGCATCAGATGAAGAAGATTCGGGTCATCGAGGTATCGGTGTTTGGCGCAGACCGCGGATGCGTACTTGCGCGGGCGTTCATCAACGATCTAGCAGAGAAATACAAACGCAGGGACGACACGGATCTCGCTATTGACGGCGTGTCGATCCAGATCAAGTTTGTCGGTCTGCTCGATGCCGTTTCATCGGTCATGTCGGAAGAGGCAGGGGAACTGATCGGCATGGTGCCGTATCTGGGGATGATCAAAACCAGCTACAAGGATCGCCCGCTTGGCATACCCGCTAGCGTGCAGCGCTGCGTTCATTTCGCCGCAGCGCACGAGATGCGCTTCTATCAGCGTCTCGACAGTCTCGAGAAAACGCGCGGTGAGCAGTTCCTCTATCCAGGCACGAGCTGCGATGTGGTCGGCGGCGCAACGAATGGGTCGCTCGGGCTGAATGCAGAGCTGATGCGGGTGCCGCTGCGCGACATGCTGCTGGAAGCGCTGAAAGCGGGCGCGGTGATGGATACGATGGAGGATCTCTACCTTTACAAGAACGACACCTTTGGTCGATTCTCGATCGCCGAACCCATCAAGAGCGGTGGCAAGCAATACCGCATCAAGCAACTCGTCGATGCGTATACCGCACTCGTCCCCCGCAAAGCCGGCGTCGATTTCGTCGCGCATTCGAAAATCTTCCTCCGCTGGATCGCCGTCCGTTACCAGGATCCCGAGTTTCGTCGCACGATGTCCGACCCAGTCACCGACTGGAAGCGCAACATGGCCGATGCCGACCTTCAGCGCAAGACGACGAAATCCCAACTCGACTGGGAGCTGCAGCGTCAAGGCATCAACATGAGCATGCTGGCCAGCCGAAGCCCGGCCGATCAGGCGACGTTGAAGGGGATGAAAGCGGCAAGCGATGCAGCGCAAAAGCGTTACGAGAAGCTGGTCGCGGAGGCGCCGAAGGACTACACGACCGTGTGGGAGCGCCTTCACAAGGAGTCGGAAAAGATGCTGCGCCGCGCGGCTGTCCAGGACGGCCTGCGGAAATCTGCGGAGCACGTTCGGAACCTGCCGGATTCGTGGGATTCCAACAACAAGATGAGCGCGGATGTGATCGAGTCGACCATGCTGCCCGAACCTCAAATGGAGCTCGTGTCGGCCTGGAAGGAGGGTATCGAAGGCAAGCATCCGCTTCCGGCGGAAGTCATGGCACTGTTCGACATGCTCGTCCACGACACATTGCTGACGAGCTGGCAGGACCATGTGCTGGCGCCGTCACTGTACTTCCGGACACGCGACAAGGATACGTTCGGGTCGAGTGATCTCGACAAGGAAGCGAAACAGCGCAAGAAGGACGACCTCGCCGCCGCCCGTATCGACCAGGCCGCCAAGCAGAGCCAGGAATGGGCGAAAAGGTACAAGGGCGGCGCGACGCCTCCCGTTCATTGACGGCCGGTAGTCGCCCATGAAAAACGGGCGGCGACAATTCCCGTCGCCTCCCGCATCGGGTGATCGCCCGCCGGCTCGCGATGGAGCCGGCCGCCCCCCGCAAATTTACTGCCCCACCCGGAACTCGATCCGCCGATTCCGTGCCCGCCCATCCGCCGTATCGTTCGGCGCGATCGGCTGATCCGGCCCGACGCCCGTCGTCGTCATCTGCTGCGGCGGAATGCTCTTCGTGATCAGGTAGCCCTTCACCGAATCCGCGCGCGCCTGGCTCAGCGCGATGTTCGACGTGCGGTTCCCCGAGTTGTCGGTGTGGCCGATGATGTCGACCGTGCGGTTCTGCATCTTCGCGAGTGCGGCCGCCATCTGGTCGAGGATCAGCTTGCCCTGCGGCGTGAGCGTCGCGCTGCCCGTCTCGAACTCGATCGTCCGGTTCGCGAGCGTCTGGTCGAGCACGCCCTGTTCGGACGCCGACACGCGCAGCCCGTTCTTGATCGTATACGTCGGGTTCAGCGTGTTCGCCATGTCGCTCGCGAGCTGCTGGCGTTGTGCCTCGTTGTGCACCTCGCCCTTCATCTCGATCTGCGTGCCGTTGATCTTCAGCTGCCCCTTGCTGATCTGCTTGAGCTGCGTACAGGATTTCCGAGAAGCCGTGCGGCCCCGGGTTCGCGATGCCGGCCTTGCCCGCATCGGCGAGCACGGCGATCGACGTGCCCACCAGCACCAGCAGCGGCGTGAGCAGCACGACGATCGACA
>NZ_JAAGPC010000112.1:0-28636 GCF_017104595.1 Burkholderia sp. Tr-20390
TGCAGGCCGGGCGGCCAGCCGTCGACGCGTTCGAACAGCCGCGCGAACGCGTCGGCATCGACCCGCTGCGCAAAGCGCGCGCCGACCAGCGCGATCGTCTCGTCGAGCGTGAAGCGCAGCCAGTCGGGGCCCGCGAGCGTGCACTGCCCGCCGGCGAGCAGGTCGCCGGCCACGTGATCGAGCCCGCGCCGCGCGGCGACCACGACATGCAGGTTTTGCGGCGCGTTGTGCAGCACGTAGGTCAGCGCATCGAGGCCGGCGGGCGGCAACCGCTCCGCATCGTCGACGATCAGCAGCGCATCGATCGACAACTGCGCGACCTCGGCCAGCCACGCGGTCACGCCCTCCAGCGCACGCGCCGCGTCGGCCGCGCCGACCGGAATCAGGCGCCCGAAGCCGGGCCGCGCGCAACCGGTCCGCACCGCCTGCACGAGCCCTTGCAGCAACCGCGCCGCATCGTCGCGCTCGTCGGCCGACAGCCATACGACCGCACGGCCGAGCGCGAGGGTTTCGCGGCGCCATTGCGCGAGCAGCGACGTCTTGCCGTAACCGGCCGGCGCCTGCACCAGCGTGACCGGCCGGCCGTCGAAAGCGGGTACGGCAAGGCTCAGCCGCGCGCGGGCCAGCAACTGCGCCGGCACGCGCGGCGCGGTCGTCTTCAGGACCAGTTCGGTGGGAGGCACGTCGGCGCGATCGGGTGGGTGGGCCATCGGGGCAGCAGTCGGATTCCGGCGGTGCCGTGCGGGCCAGCGTCCGGGGTGGGTGTGGGGGGAAGGATCGGCCGAACCGCGTTCGCGCGTCAATCCCCCCCCGCGACGAGTGGGGCCGCACCGGCACCGCATCGATAGCATGGGTTCCGATGCAAGACGAACACCACGAGGAGCCCACCCATGAAGATCGTATCGACCGGCACGCGGCGCAGCGCGCCGCTCGCCGGATAAGCGGAGCGGCACGATGTACCGCCATCTGCTCGTGACGGTCGACGGCTCGCCCGGCGGCATCGATGCGATCGGCCATGCGCTCGAACTGGCGCGTGCGGTCGGCGCCCGGGTCACGTTCATGCTGACCGACGCCGCGCCGGACTCGCGTTTATCCGGAGCGCGGCTGCCGGAGCACGGTGCGAAAGTGGAAGCCGCCGCGCGGGCACAGGGGTTGTCTCATGCGATCGCGGGGGCAGGCCATCCGGGGGCCGGCGACGCAGCGCCCGGTGCGCTGGCGGCCGAACTCGGCTGCGACCTGATCGGCGTCGCGGCGCTGCCGCACGACGCCGACGCGGCGGCCTGCGCGCAACGGCGGCACCTGCTCGCGACGAGCGGCGTGCCGGTGCTCGTGTGCACGTCGCGGCGCACGCCTGCCGAGATGCGCGTGATGGCGCGTTGCCTCGATGCGCATCGTGCGGTCGAAGGGTGGCTGCGGGCGTTGATGGCCTGCGGCACGGCCTCGAACGAGCCGCAGCATCAGATGATCGACACGCAGGAGGCACTGGCATCGCTCGCCGCCCTGCAGTACGCCCGGGTCGGCACGGCCGCCGAAGCGCGCCTGTTCGCGGCATTGCGCATCCGTGCGGAGTGCGTCGGGGCCGAACTGGACGAACTCTACCGCCAGCGGCAGCGTGACGCGCAAGCGCTCGATGCGCTCATGCGGATCGCCGCGCAAGGGCTGCCGTCGCCCGCCTTCGACACGGCGCTCGCCCGCTATGCGCATGGCGCGTTCGAGCAGATGGGGCGGATGGAAGGCGTGATTTTCCCGGCCGCGCGGCGCTATCTCGGCGACGCGGACTGGGCAGAGCTAGATGAATCGCTGGCGGACGGCGCAGCCGCGACGCCGCCACGCGCAAACGAACCGAACGAACCCGACGATGCGCGGCGCGCATCCGACTGACACCCTACGGAGAACACCATGGCACATGCAGTGCGATTCCACGAAACCGGCGGCCCCGAGGTCCTGCGCTGGGAGGAAGTCGACGTCGGCGACCCGGGCCCCGGCCAGGTCCGCCTGCGGCACGACGCGGTCGGCCTGAATTTCGCCGACACGTACTTCCGCAGCGGCCTGTATCCGGTGCCGCTGTCTGCCGGCCTCGGGGTCGAGGCGGCCGGCGTGGTCGAAGCGGTCGGCCCGGGCGTGACGAACGTCGCCGTCGGCGACCGCGTGACCTACACGGGCTTCCTGAACACGCTCGGCGCGTACAGCACCGAACGGCTGATTCCCGCCGCGCCGCTCGTGCGGCTGCCGGCCGGCATCACGTGCGAAACGGCCGCGGCGATGACGATGCGCGGCCTGACGTCGGCCTACCTGCTGCGCCGCATCCATGCGTTCGCACCGGGCGACACGGTCCTGCTGCACGCGGCCGCCGGCGGCGTCGGGCTGATCGTGTCGCAATGGGCGAAGCTGCTCGGGCTCAAGGTGATCGGCACCGTCTCCAGCGAGCACAAGGCCGAAATCGCCCGCGCACACGGTTGCGACCACACGATCGACTACAGCCGCGAGGACGTCGCGAAGCGCGTGCGCGAGCTGACGGACGGCGCGGGCGTCGACGTCGTGTTCGACAGCGTCGGCAAGGACACCTTCGAAGGCTCGCTCGATTCGCTGAAGCGGCGCGGGCTGATGGTGTGCGTCGGCACCGCGTCCGGCCCGATCCCGCCGTTCGATCCGCAGCGCCTCGCGATGAAGGGCTCGCTGTACCTGACGCGCCCGGCGCTGGCCGACTACATCGCCGATCCGGCCGAGAAGAACGACCTGGCCGGCGAACTGTTCGCGCACGTCGCGGCCGGCCGGATCCGGATCGAGATCAACCAGCGCTACGCGCTGCAGGATGCCGCGCAGGCGCATCGCGATCTCGAATCGCGCAAGACGACCGGTTCGTCGGTGTTCATCGTCTGAGGAGACGCGCATGCGAGTCGAACCCCTGACCTGCGCGATCGGCGCGGAACTGCTGGATGTGAGCCTCGCCGACGCCGTGCACGACGACGGCCTGTTCGCCGAGATCCGCGTGCAGCTGCTTCGCCATCGCGTGCTGTTCCTGCGCGACCAGGACATCACGCGCGCCGAGCACGTCGCGTTCGCGCGGCGCTTCGGCGAGCTCGAGGATCACCCGGTGGCCGGCAGCGATCCCGAGCATCCGGGGCTCGTGCGGATCTACAAGTCGCCTGACCAGCCGAACGACCGCTACGAGAATGCGTGGCACAGCGATGCGAGCTGGCGCGTGGCGCCGCCGTTCGGCTGCGTGCTGCGCTGCATCGACGGTCCGCCGGTTGGCGGCGACACGATGTGGGCGAACATGGTGCTCGCCTACGAGCGCCTGCCTGAACACGTGAAGCAGCAGATCGACGACTTGCGCGCGCGCCACAGCATCGAGGCGAGCTTCGGCGCGGCGATGCCGATCGACAAGCGCCTCGCGCTGAAGGCGCAGTACCCGGACGCCGAGCATCCGGTCGTGCGCACGCATCCCGAAACCGGCGAGAAAGTGCTGTACGTGAATGCGTTCACCACGCATTTCACCAACTTCCACACGCCGGCGCGCGTGCGGGTCGGGCAGGACGCGAATCCCGGCGCCGGCCAGTTGCTGCAATACCTGATCAGCCAGGCGTACATCCCCGAGTACCAGGTGCGCTGGCGCTGGAAGAAGCACAGCGTCGCGATCTGGGACAACCGCAGCACCCAGCACTACGCGGTGATGGACTACCCGCCGTGCGTGCGCCAGATGGAGCGCGCGGGCATCGTCGGCGACGTGCCGTTCTGAGCCCGCCAATACCGTAGCCAATCTCTGAAACCCCATGCAACGCGCCGGGCCCGCCGCCCGGCGCGGCGGGATACGCACGCCCGTACGCCCGCAATACAACGATTTCCACTGGAGGACGACATGCAATTTCTCGACGATTCGCTGCACCCGGAAAACCAGGACAAGGTGGTCATCACGGTCGCGCCGTACGGCCCCGAATGGATGCCGGCCGATTTTCCGGAAGACATTCCGGTGACGATGGACGAGCACGTGCAGAAGGCCGTCGACTGCTACAACGCGGGCGCGACGGTGCTGCACCTGCACGTGCGCGAACTCGACGGCAAGGGCAGCAAGCGGCTGTCGAAGTTCAACGAACTGCTCGGCCGGCTGCGCGAGGCGGTGCCCGACATGATCCTGCAGGTGGGCGGCTCGATCTCGTTCGCGCCGGAAGGCGAGGGGGCGGACGCGAAATGGCTGTCCGACGACACGCGCCACATGCTTGCCGAATTGACGCCGAAGCCCGACCAGGTGACGGTCGCGATCAACACCGTGCAGATGAACATCACCGAGCTGATGAACCGCCAGGACATCGCCGGCACGTCGTTGAACGAAGCCGCGTACTGGGACGCGTACCGCGAGATGACCGTGCCGGCCGGCCCCGGCTGGGTCGACGAGCACCTGCGCCGCCTGCAGGCGGCCGGCATCCAGCCGCATTTCCAGCTCACCGGCATGCACGCGCTGGAAACGCTCGAGCGGATCATCCGCCGCGGCGTCTATCGCGGCCCGCTGAACGTCACGTGGGTCGGCATCGGCGGCGGCTTCGACGGCCCGAATCCGTACAACTTCATGGAATTCGTGCGGCGCTGCCCGGACGGCGCGTGCATCACGCTCGAATCGCTGATGAAGAACGTCCTGCCGATCAACACGGTCGCGATGGCGCTGGGCCTGCATCCGCGCTGCGGGATCGAGGACACGATCATCGACCAGAAGGGCAACCGGATGACGTCGGTGCAGCAGGTCGAGCAGTGCGCACGGATCGCGCGCGAACTCGGCCGCGACATCGCCACCGGCAAGGAGGCGAAGGCGATCTACCGGATCGGCGTGCAGTACGACGGCATCGACGAGACGCTGGCGCACCTCGGGATGGCGCCGAACCGCCGCTCCGGCCAGGTGAACGTGCCGCTGCGGGCCGCCTGACGCGCCGCGCACCCGGGCAGGCAGTCGTCACGGCCGCCGCCCGCCGATCGTTGTGGCGTGGCACCACCCCTGCGCAGCGCGCGGGAGCGGACTCCGGTCAACGGAGCGGTGCCACGCAAGCCGCGCCGAAGCACGACCTCCGGCGCCGGAGGAGACACGCATGCTGATCCATCAAGTCGAGCCGTCGATGCAGGACGTCGCCGCCGCCGGCCGGCGCGCGCCCGCGTATGCGTGGCTCGTGTTCGGGCTGACCGTCGGCCTGCTGCTGTCGGACTACATGTCGCGGCAGGTGCTCAATGCCGTGTTCCCGCTGCTCAAGCACGCGTGGGCGCTGTCGGACACGCAGCTCGGTTCGCTGTCCGGCGTCGTCGCGCTGCTGGTCGGGTTGCTGACGTTCCCGCTGTCGGTACTCGCCGACCGCTTCGGGCGCGTGCGCAGCATCGTGCTGATGGCCGCGTTGTGGAGCGTCGCGACGCTCGGCTGCGCGCTGTCGACGAACTACGCGGAGATGCTCGTCGCACGCGGCCTCGTCGGGCTCGGCGAAGCCGCGTACGGCAGCGTCGGCGTCGCGCTGATCCTCAGCATCTTTCCGGCCCGGCTGCGCGCGACGCTGACCGGCGCGTTCATGGCCGGCGGCGCGTTCGGCTCCGTGTTCGGGATGGCGCTCGGCGGGCTGGTCGGCGCGCATCTCGGCTGGCGCTGGTCGTTCGGCGTGATGGCCGCGCTCGGCATCGTGCTGCTCGTCGCGTATCGCTGCGTCGTGACCGAACGGCGGCTCGCCGCGTATCGGATCGAACCGTGCCGGCGCGACGCCGGCGCACCGCGCGACCTGCGCGGCAACGTGCGCGCGCTGATGTCGGGGCTGTTCGCATCGCGTTCGGTGATCTGCGCGTACCTCGGCAGCGGGTTGCACCTGTTCGTGCCGGGCGCGCTGTTCGCGTGGCTGCCGAGCTACCTGAACCGCTACTACGCGATGGCGCCCGACCGCGCGGCCGTGCTCGCGGCCGGCTTCGTGCTGCTCGCGGGTGTCGGGATGGTCGGCTGCGGGATCGTCACCGACCGCGTCGGCAAGACCGACGGCAAGCGCAAGTGGCTGACCGCGATCGCGTATTGCGTACTCACGGGCGTGTGCCTCGCGATTGCGTTCCGGCTGCCGCCCGGGCCACTGCAACTCGCGCTGATCTGTGTGGGCATGCTGGTCGGCGCGGGCGCATCCGGTGCATCGGGCGCGATGGTCGCGAACCTGACGCCGGCCGCGATCCACGCGTCGGCGTTCGCGACGCTCACGCTCGCCAACAACCTGCTCGGCATGGCGCCGGGCCCGCTGCTGACGGGGTGGGTCGCCGATCGCGCCGGGCTCGTCGGCTCACTGCAATGGATTCCCGTCGTGCCGCTCATGGCCGCCGTGCTGTTCGCGATCGGACGCGCGAGCTACGTGGCCGACCTCGCGCGCGTCGAACGCGACCGGCGCGCGTCCCACCTTTCCTGACCGCTTCGGAGACTGCATGACCCTGACGACCACCCCCACCATCCTGATCGTGCCGGGCTTGCGCGATCACGTCGACGACCACTGGCAGACGCACCTCGAACGACGCTTGCCGAACGCGCGCGCCGTCGCGCCGCTCGAAGCCGACAAGCTGAGCCGCGCCGCACGCGTCGCGGCGCTCGATGCGGCGCTGGCCGGGATCGACGGCCCGGTGATCCTCGTCGCGCACAGCGCGGGCGTGATGATCACGGTGCACTGGGCGCGCCAGGCCACGCGCCAGATCCACGGCGCGCTGCTCGCGGCGCCGGCCGATCTCGAGTCGCCGATGCCCGCCGGTTATCCGGCGCCCGATGCGATCGCCGCGAACGGCTGGACGCCGATACCGACCGGACGGCTGCCGTTTCCGAGCATCGTCGCCGCGAGCCGCAACGATCCGCTCGCGGGTTTCGAACGCATTGAGGTGCTGGCGGCAGGGTGGGGGAGCAAGCTGGTCGATCTGGGGGAGGTCGGGCACCTGAACCCGGCGTCGGGGTATGGCGAGTGGCGGGATGCAGAGCGGTTGATCGAAGAAGTGGCCGCTCTCGGCACGGCCTGACTGACTGAATATTCCCGCCTTTCGCGCGCCGCGCCCGACCGGGCGCCCGGCGCGCGCGCCGTCACCGTCGGGTCGCGATGCGGCCTCGAACCGATTCCATTTCGTCGCTCGCCGAGATACGACGTCTTAACACGCAGCACAATCGACCCGGCACGACGCCCCAGCATCGGTCGGCACACAAATCGTCAACAAACGGAAGGTATTTGTCAGGGAAAGTCCCGCCCCGCAAGCCGTGGTTTTTTGTTGACCGACATCGTATAACGCCGTCATGATTTCCTGAAAAGAAAGGTCCCATCCACCGACCGAAGTGAGGAGACATGAACGCCACCCCGATCGCTCGCCGTGTCCGCCGGATCGCACTCGCCGTGGGTTTCACGCTGTCTGCCACGGCCGCCGTCGCCGCCCCCGTCTCGCTGAACATCGTCGATGTCGCGGGCAACCTGCAGCTCACGCAGAAGGCCATCGAAGCCTTCAAGGACAAGAACCCGAACCTCGTCTCGAACGTCACGTTCACGAACGCGCCCGCGCCGCAGTTGCCGGGCAAGATCAAGGCGATGCAGGCGGCGGGGCGCGCCGACATCGACCTCGTGCTGACGGGCACCGACGCGCTGGCCGCCGGCATCGAGCAGAACCTGTGGCAGAAGCTGCTGCCCGACGACGCGGCCGCGCTCCCCGGCGTGCTCGACAAATACGCGCCCGGCCCGCGCAAGATGCAGGATCTCGCGCAGGGCTACGGCCTCGAAGTCACCTACATGCCGGCCGGCCCGCTGCTCGAATACAACCCGGCGAAGGTCAGCGACCCGCCGAAGACACCCGATCAGCTGCTCGCCTGGTGCAAGGCGCATCCGAACAAGCTGATCTATGCGCGCCCGGCGAACTCGGGCCCCGGCCGCACGTTTCTGATGGGGCTGCCGTACGTGCTCGGCGACAAGAATCCGCAGGATCCGATCAACGGCTGGGACAAGACCTGGGCGTTCCTCAAGGCGCTGAACGACTGCGTGCCGTACTACCCGGGCGGCACGTCGGCGGTGATGAAGGAACTCGGCGAGGGCACGCGCGACATGACCGTGACCGTCACCGGCTGGGACCTCAACCCGCGCGCGCTTGGCATCGTGCCGGCGGAATTCAAGGTCCAGGCCTTCGACAACATGACGTGGGTCAACGACGCGCACTACATGGTGATCCCGAAGGGCGTGCCGAAGGAAAAGCTCGACGTGCTGTTCAAGCTGATGAACTTCCTGCTCGAACCGGCGCAACAGGCGATGACCTACGACGACGGCTACTTCTATCCGGGCCCGGCGGTGAAGGGCGTGACGCTCGAGATGGCGCCCGCGCACAGCCAGGAGGTGATCAAGAAATTCGGCCGCCCCGAGTACGCGAAGCTGCTCGCGGAGCGCCCGCACGTGCAGCCGCTCAACGCGCAGGCGATGGTCGCGGCGTTCCAGAAGTGGGACCGCGAGATCGGATCGCAGAAGTCGAAGTGACGCAGGAACCGGCGGGCGCCGCGGCGCCCGCGTCGAGGGAGTTCGCGCAATGAAGCACAGTTTCGAACGGCTGCGGCTCGATGGCGTGTGCCGCAGCTTCACCAATGCGGAAGGCGCGCAGGTCGCCGCGCTGAACGGGCTCGATCTCGAGATCCGGCGCGGCGAATTCATCGCGATGCTCGGCCCGTCGGGCTGCGGCAAGTCGACCGCGCTCAACTGCATCGCGGGGCTGCAGCCGCTCACACGCGGCGGCATCTGGCTCGACGACACGCGCATCGACGTGCTGCCGCCCGAGCGCCGCGGCTTCGGGATGGTGTTCCAGAACTACGCGCTGTTTCCGCACATGTCGGTGCTCGACAACGTCGGCTTCGGCCTCAAGATGCGCGGCGTGCCGAAGCAGGAAACGCGGCGGCGCGCGCAGCAGGCGCTCGAACTCGTGCAGCTCGTCGGCCACGAGGGCAAGCTGCCCGGGCAGCTGTCGGGCGGGCAGCAGCAGCGTGTCGCGATTGCGCGCGCGATCGTGATCGAGCCGCCGCTCGTGCTGATGGACGAGCCGCTGTCGAACCTCGACACGAAGCTGCGCATCGAGATGCGCGCCGAGATCCGCCGCATCCACACGCAGCTCGAACGCGCGACGATCTACGTGACGCATGACCAGGACGAAGCGCTGTCGATGGCCGACCGCATCGTCGTGATGAAGGAGGGCGTCGTGCAGCAGGTCGCGACGCCGAAGGACGTCTACACGCGCCCGCACAACCTGCACGTCGCGCGCTTCATGGGTTATCGCAACGTGCTGCCGTTCACGCTCGAAGGGATGGCCGGCGATTACGTGAACGTCGCGGCCGGTGGCGTGCGCGTCACGGGCGTGCCGATGGCCGGCTTCGATACGAAGGAGGTCGTGGTCGCGCTGCGCCCCGACGACATCGAGCGGGCAGACGATGCGGGCGACAACACGAACGCGTTCGACTCGACCGTCGAAACGGTCGAGTACGGCGGCCGCGATTCGCTGATCCGCGCGGTCACGCCGTTCGGCCCGATCTGGGCGCGCGTCGCCGGCGAATTCACGGAAGGCGAGCCGCTGCGGCTGCGCGTTGCGCCGTCACGCACGCTCGTCTACCCGGGAGCGCCGACATGAGCGGCGTGGCCGCCGCGCCGTCATACCGGGAGGCCGCATGAGCACGGTCGCGTCCGGCGGCACGCCGCGCGACGCGAAAGCGTGGCTCGTCACGCCCGCGCTCGCGTTCATCGTCGCGCTGTTCATCTATCCGTTCGCGTACGGCCTCGTGCTGTCGTTCCAGCCGATGAACGGCGGCGGCGCGCTCGCGAACTACGTGCAGTTCTTCACCGACGCGGCGATGTGGCCGACCGTGCTCGTCACGCTGAAGCTCGCGGTGCCGGCGACGCTGCTCAACGTCGGCATCGCGGTGCCCGTCGCGTTCGCGCTGCGCCGCCACTCGCCGTACCAGAAGTTCGTCACGACGCTGCTCGTGATTCCCGTCACGCTCGGCACGGTGCTCGTCGCCGACGGGATGCTCACGTATTTCGGGCCGAACGGCTGGTTCCCGCAAGCGCTGCGGGGGCTGCACCTGTACACCGACGAAGTGCGCCTCACCCACAACTACTGGGGCGTGCTGCTGTCGCTGATCGTGTCGGGCTTTCCGTTCGCGTTCCTGTTGATGCTGTCGTACATCAGCGGCATCGACCCGACGCTCGCGCGCGCAGCGGCGACGCTCGGCGCGAACCCGTGGCAGCAGTTCCGGCAGATCTACCTGCCGCTGCTCGTGCCGGGGCTGACGATGGCCGCGTGCCTGTCGTTCGTGCAGGCGTTCTCGGTGTTCCCGTCGGCCGTGCTGCTCGGCGCGCCGGCCGGCCCCACGCGCGTGATCTCGATCGCGGCGGCGGAAGCCGCGTTCGAGAGCTACGACTATTCGCTCGCATCGGCAATCGCGATCGTGATGGGCTTCGTGCAGTTGCTGGTGGTCACGTCGATGCTCGGCGCGCGCCGCTTCTTCTATACGGGCGCGGTGACGGGAGGCAAGGGCTGATGGCGACCGACAATCATGCCGCGCGCACCTGGCCGCCGAAGCACGACACGCCCGATGCGCGCCCCGTCGACGCGAGGAAACCGCAGAAGATGACAAGCAATCTCGCCGGCCGCGCGTGGAAGGCGCTCGTGTGGGGGCTGATGGCGTTCTTCCTGCTGAACGTGATGCTGCTGATCGCGACCGTCGCGGTGAATTCGATCGCGACCCGCTGGTTCGGCACGCCGCTGCCGCAGGGCTTCACGCTGCACTGGTATGCGAAGGCGTGGGAGGACTTCCAGCTCGCGAGCGTGCTGTGGGTGACCGTCGAGGTCGTCGGCGCGGTCGTGCTGCTGTCGATCGCGCTCGGCGTGCCGGCCGCGTATGCGCTCGCGCGCGTGCAGTTTCGCGGCAAGCGCTTCGCGCTGCTGGTGTTCCTGCTGCCGCTGATGGTGCCGCCCGTCACGTACGGGATCCCGATGGCCACCGTGATGTACAAGGTCGGGCTCGCGGGCACGCTGCCGGGCGTGATCCTCGCGAACCTCGTGCCGGCGCTGCCGTTCGTGATCCTCGTGATGACGCCGTTCATCGAGCAGATCGACCCGAATCTCGAAGCCGCCGCGCGCATCTTCGGCGCGAATACGTGGCGCTATTTCCGCTACGTGCTGCTGCCGCTGCTGGTGCCCGGCATGCTCGCGGCGGGGCTGCTCGTGCTGGTGCGCACGATCGGGATGTTCGAGCTGACCTTCTTCACCGCGGGGCCGAGCACGCAGACGCTCGTCGTCGCGCTGTATTACGCGGTGTTCTCGACCGGCGTGCGCGCGCCGCAGTCGATCGACGCGATGGCGATGATCTACATGGCCATCACGCTCGTGTGGGTCGTGATCGCGCTGCAGTTCGTGAGCCCGACGCAGCTCGTCAGCCGCGTGAAGCAGGAGCGGCAGTAGGCGAGCGCGACGCACGGGCACGCGATGCCGCTCGCGCCTCCGTGCAATTGGTTACAAATGGATACCGCGCACCGCGCGCGGACGTTGCAGACTACGCGGCGTTCTCCCGACAACGGATATCCATGAAGTTCCACACGCTGCTGACACTCGCCGGTGCATCGACGCTGCTGGCCGCCTGCAACCTGCTCCACGACGGCCCCGGGTCGAGCGACGTCGATGCCGCCGTGCGCCGCGCGCTCGAGGCGGAAAACCATGGCGGCCTGAACGCGCTGTTCGGCCAGCCGCTGCCCGTCTCGGCCGATGTCGTGTCGGCGAAACCCGACGGCGACTGCAAGAAGCTCGGCGATCGCACCTACTCGTGCGACGTCGTCGTCACGTGGCGCAATGCCGACTACAAGCCTTCGCGCGCGAACCTGACCTTCGTGCAGGCCGCCGACGGCGCATGGCAGACGTCCGGCGTCGACGCGGCGATCGTCACCGGCACCGCGAAGTCGCTGGTCGACGAAATCGGCAAGGCGTGGCCGGGCAACGCGGCGAGCGGGGCGTCCGGGCCGCAGTGACGCGTCGGCGGCGCGGTGTGCGCTGATTCCGCGGGCACACGGCTTCATCCCTGCGGGCCGCACTCGTCCCGTTTCTTCAAGCCATCGATGACCGTCGCCCGTGCAGGTACGGCCACGGCTGGCGCGACCCGCGTTCGACACCGATTCGCCGAAAAGGGGTGCGAACACCTGACCCAAAAGACCGAACGCATCCTCGGTATGCGGGCTGCGTTATAGGGAAAACCCTTATTTCGAGATATAATCACGGCCTAAGAGATAGGTCGAACCATGCCTGAACGTTTCCAAACCCTTGAAAAATTTGTGTTTTCCCTCGTCGTGATGTCCGCCGTCGTGTGTTCGGCATTCCTCGCGTACGAGCGTCACCCCGAGATCAAGATCGCGCTGCACGAAGGCGAAGCGCTGATGCGCGAGAGCGCCAAGTACTCGGTCATCTGCTCGCCGTCCAAGGTCGATCCTTGCGTCGAGATGTCGGCTTACTGAGATTCGCGTCGGTCGCGGTGCGCTGCGATCGAAACGGTCGTTTCCGGAATTGGCCCCACTTAGTTTCGGACTTGTCCTATATCGTTGGTCGTCTGGATTCCTTAAAGTAGAGCCCATCAGGAATTCAGAAACCGGCCGCAAGATAGGGCGGATGCACGAACCCGTAACGTGCCGAGTCGCTGGCGTAAGCAGCCCCCGAATTCAGCCGGCCCCGCTTCGAGCCATCGAGCGGGGCCGTTCCGTTTGCGCGGTTCACATCACCTTCCGCAGCGCCATGCGCCACGCGCGTCACACTACGTGCCGCGGCATCCCGCCCACGAATGCGGCGACGTTGTCCACGAGCTGATCGGCGAGCGCCTGCATCGCTTCGTCACTCGCCCACGCGACGTGCGGCGTCAGGATGAAGGCCGGATGCGACAGGATCGCGTGGAAAGGATGCGCGGCCGGCAGCGGCTCCTGCGTGACCACGTCGAACCCCGCGCCTGCGATCTGCCCCGACTGCAACGCATCGACGAGCGCGCTTTCATCCACGAGCCCGCCGCGCGCGGTATTGATCAGCAATGGCCGGCGCGCCATCCGCGCGAACGCGGCCGCGTCGATCAGGTGCCGCGTCGCCGGCGTGAGCGGGCAGTGCAGCGTGATCACGTCGCTGTCGCGCAGCAGCGTGTCGAGCGGCGCGTAGTCGTCTCCCGCCGCATCGCCGTGCGCCGCGAACCGCACCCGCATGTCGAGCGCGCGGGCGATGCCGGCCACCGCGCGCCCGAGCACGCCGTCGCCGACGATCCCGATCGTCGAGCCGGCCAGGTCGCGAATCGGATGATCGAAAAAACAGAACTGCCCGCTATCGAGCCAGCGCCCCGCGCACACCGCGTCGCGGTACGCGACGAGGCTGCGGCGCAGCGCGAAGATCAGCGCGAACGTATGCTCGGGCACCGTGCGGACCGCATACCCGCGAATATTGCTCACCACGATGCCGCGCGCCGCGCACGCGTCGAGATCGACGATGTCGGTGCCCGTCGCGGCGATCGCGATCATCCGCACGCGCCGCGCATCGGCGAGCGCTGCCGCGTCGAGCCGCACCTTGTTGGTCACGACGATGTCCGCGTCGGCGATGCGCGCGGCCGTCTCGTGCGCGGCGGTCCGGTCGAAGGTCTGCAATACGTGCGGGAACGGAAACGGCTTCAGCACGGTGTGCGGCGACAGCGTCGCGCGGTCGAGAAACACGATCTTCGCGGGAGAGGAAGCAGAAAACATGGCGGGTCTCGCTGACAGGCGCCCGGCGGGCGCGGAACGGGTTCGATTCTGCCGGCGGCGCGCGTGCCGTCGTTTGCCCGTTGCGCGAGCGCGCTTTCCCGGATGGAAAGGCTGACGCTACGCGTTGCATGAGGGGCGTGACGCGCGCCTTTCCGAAACGGAAAGGCTGGTTGAGCATCGATCGATTTTCGCCGGGCGCGAACGCCGTCATGATCGCCTTCATCGACACCACGATTTCATCGGAGACAGCCATGACACGCCCCCTGGACGGCATCCGCGTGCTGGAACTCGGCCAACTGATCGCCGGGCCGTTCGCGGGCCGGATGCTCGCCGAATTCGGCGCCGACGTGCTCAAGGTCGAGCCGCCCGGGCTCGGCGACCCGCTGCGCAAATGGCGGCTGCTGCATGAAGGCACGTCGGTCTGGTGGGCCGCGCAGTCGCGCAACAAGACCTCGCTCACGCTCGACCTGCGCACGCCCGAAGGGCAGGACGTCGTGCGCCGCCTCGTCGCGGAAACCGACGTGCTGATCGAGAATTTCCGGCCCGGCACGCTCGAAGGCTGGGGGCTCGGCTGGGACGCGCTGTCCGCGATCAACCCGGGGCTCGTGATGCTGCGCGTGTCGGGCTTCGGGCAGACGGGCCCGTACCGCGACCGTCCCGGCTTCGGCGTAATCGCCGAAGCGATGGGCGGCCTGCGGCACCTGACCGGCGAGCCAGGCCGCACGCCGGTGCGCGTCGGCATCTCGCTCGGCGATTCGCTGTCGGCACTGCACGGCGTGATCGGCGTGCTGCTTGCGCTGCGGCATCGCGAGCAGCAAGGCGGCAAGGGGCAGGTCGTCGACGTCGCGCTGTACGAGTCGGTCTTCAACATGATGGAAAGCCTGCTGCCCGAATACTCCGCGTTCGGCGCCGTACGCGAGGCGGCCGGCAGCAGCCTGCCCGGCATCGCGCCGACCAACGCGTACTGCTGCCGCGACGGCAAGTACGCACTGATCGCGGGCAACGGCGACAGCATCTTCCGACGCCTGATGGAGCTGATCGGCCGGCCCGATCTCGGCAACGATCCCGCGCTCGCGCACAACGACGGACGCGTCGCGCAGGTCGAGCGCATCGACGCGGCGATCGGCGAATGGAGCGTGCAGCACGATCTCGATGCGGTGCTGGCCGCGCTGAACGAAGCACGCATTCCGTCCGGGCGCATCTACGACGTGGCCGACATCGCGGCCGATCCGCATTACCGCGCCCGCGACATGCTCGTCGATGCCGCGTTGCCCGACGGCACGCCGGTACTCGTGCCTGGCATCGTGCCGAAGCTCGGCGCGACGCCCGGGCGCATCGAACACGCGGCGCCCGCGCTCGGCGCGGATACCGATACGGTACTCGAATCGCTCGGCATCGATGCGGCGACGCGCGGCGACTGGCGCACGCGCGGCGTGATCTGAGATGCGGAAACAGGAGAAGACAACATGAGCGGCCAACGCAAACGCCTCTACCTCCACGAAGTCGCGACGCGCGACGGTCTCCAGAACGAAGCGGCATTCGTCGACACCGACGACAAGATCGCGCTCGTCGACGCACTGAGCGCGTGCGGCTACGCGAAGATCGAGGTCACGTCGTTCACGTCGCCGAAGGCGATCCCTGCGTTACGCGACGCGGAGGCCGTGATGCACGGCATCGCTCGCGCACCCGGCGTCGTCTATACGGTGCTCGTGCCGAACGTGCGCGGGGCGGAGCGCGCGCTGTCGTGCGGCGTCGACGAAGTGAACCTCGTGATGTCGATGAGCGAAAGCCACAACCGCGCGAACCTGCGGATGACGCGCGAGCAGTCGTTCGCACAACTGCGCGACGTGATCGATGCGGTACGCGGCACCGGTGTCGCGATCAACGTGTCGCTGTCGACCGCGATGGGCTGCCCGATGGAAGGCGATGTTGCAGCAGAAGGCGTACTCGCATGGATGCAGCGCTTCGCGGATCTCGGCGTGCACGGCTTCACGCTGTGCGACACGACGGGCATGGCGTTTCCGTCGCAGGTGCGCGACTTGTCGGCACGGGCGCGCGAACGCTTCGCCGCGCTGCAACTCACGCTGCACTTCCACAACACGCGCGGGATGGCGCTCGCGAATACGCTCGCGGCACTCGACGCCGGGATCGACCGCTTCGACGCGTCGCTCGGCGGACTCGGCGGCTGCCCGTACGCGCCGGGCGCGACCGGCAACGCGTGCACCGAAGAACTCGTGCATATGCTCGAACTCGACGGCTACGATACAGGCGTCGATCTCGCGGCCGTGCTGGCCGCGTCGGCACGGCTGCCCGCGCTGATCGGGCATGACGTGCCGAGCCAGATCCTGAAGGCCGGGCGCCGCTCGGACCTTCATCCGCCGCCGCGCGCGGACGCCGGCGACATGCCCGCGCAGCGCGCGTTCTCATGAACCACGAACAGGAGCGAACCTCATGGCGCTGATCGATCACCTCGACCATCTCGTGCTGACCTGCGTCGATCCCGACCGGACGAAGCATTTCTACACCGAGGTGCTGCAGATGCGGCTCGAAACCTTCGGCGCGGGCCGGATCGCCTTCCGCTTCGGCAACCAGAAGATCAACCTGCACGTGCGTGGCGCGGAATTCGAACCGAAAGCGCACGTGCCGGTGCCCGGCGCACTCGACCTGTGCTTCATCGCGTCCGTGCCGCTCGACGACGTGATCGCACACCTGAAGCGCCTCGACTGGCCGATCGTCGAAGGGCCGGTCGAGCGCACGGGCGCGACGCAGAAGATCCGGTCGGTCTACGTGCGCGATCCCGACCTGAACCTGATCGAGATCTCCGAGTTGATCTGAGCACCGGCGCACCACCGCGTCGTATCGCCGCTTCGCCCTCACGCGAGCGGACCTGATCACGGTGCGACTGCATGCCGCGCCGATCTCCCGCCGAAATCGGACAGCCGGTTTCCGCGCTCGCCGATTCCGGATAGCCGGCCCGTGCCGCGCTGCGGATAATGCATGCATCGGCGACTGAGACGCCGCCTTCGCAGCGGACGCAACGCTTGCGTCCGCGCTTGCGCAACCCGACCCAGGCAATTCCCGATGACGATCCTCTATCGCGGCATGGACCGCGCGGCGCTCGACGCCGCTTATCTGAACACGAAGGTGGTGCCCGATTTCCCTGCGTTGCTCGCGTCGATGCAGGCGCGCAGCGCAGCGCTCTATGCAGCCGCGTCCGTCCGGCGCGACCTGCGTTACGGCGCGCAACCCGCGCAGCGATTCGACTGGCTGTCGTGCGGTCAACCCGATGCACCGCTGTTCGTGTTCGTTCACGGCGGCTACTGGCAGCACTGCGCGAAAGAAGATTTCGCGTACGCGGCGAGCGGGCCGCTCGCGCGCGGTTTCGACGTGATACTTGCCGAATACACGCTCGCGCCGATCGCGACGATGACCGACATCGTCGGCGAGATCGGCGCGCTGCTCGACTACCTGGCGAACGACCCCGACGGCCTCGGCACGGCGAAGCGGCCGATCCACCTGAGCGGCCATTCGGCGGGCGGCCACCTGACGGCCGTGCACCGCGCGCATCCGGCCGTCGTGTCGGCACTCGCGATCAGCCCGCTCGTCGATCTCGAACCGATCTCGCTGTGCTGCCTGAACGACAAGCTGCAGCTCACCGCGCACGAAGTCGAAGCGTACAGCCCGGTGCGCCATGTCGGGCCCGGCGCGCCAACGGTCGTGGCGGTCGGCGAAGCCGAGTTGCCCGAACTCGTGCGGCAAGCACGCGACTACGCGACGGCGTGCGAAGCGGCCGGCGAACGAATCATCCACGTAGGATTGCCCGGCATGCAGCACTTCGACGTGCTCGACGATCTCGAGAAGCCGGACGGTGCGATGCTCACCGCCTTGCTGTCGATCGCGCCGCGCTAGGCGCGCCGTATCGCGCGGGGGCGGCCGGGCGTATGATCGGCGTCAGGCCGCCGCGCCGACGGCAGGCGCCGGCACGGCCTTCCCAGGACCCACGACATGGTGAACCCGCTTCATTTCGATCTGCAGTCGCTGCGCGTGTTCGCGCTCGTCGCCGAGCACGGCAGCCTGACGAAAGCGGCCGAACACGGCCAGCTCACGCTGTCCGCGGTCAGCAAGCGCATCGCCGAGCTGGAAAGCGTGACGGGCAGTGCATTGTTCGTCCGGCATGCGCGCGGTGTCGAGCTGACGCCTGCGGGCCGCGCGCTGCTCGACCATGCGGCGAAGGTGATCGAGCAGGTCAACCGGATGGCGCACGAGATGAGCGATTACGTCGCCGGCGTGCGCGGGCATATCCACGTATGGACCAACACGTCCGCGATCGTGCAGTTCCTTCCCGCCGATCTCGCCGCGTTCCTTACCGACCATCCGGGCATCAAGGTCAGCCTGGAGGAGCGGCTGAGCCACGAGATCGTCGACGCGCTCGCGTCCGGCAAGGCCGATCTCGGCGTGTTCGCCGACAACGTGCCGGCCCCCGGCATCGAACGGCGGCTGTACCGGCGCGACGAGCTCGTGCTGCTCGTGCCGCGCACGCACCGGTTCGCCGCGCGCGACAGCATCCGCTTCGCGGATACGCTCGACGAGGACTACGTGGGGCTCAGTGACGGCAGCTCGCTGCTCGCGCGCATGACCGACGCGGCGTTCGCGGTCGAGCGCTCGCTGAAGCTGCGGATCCAGGTATCGAATTTCGACGGTGTGAGCCGGATGATCGAGGCGGGGCTCGGCATCGGCATCCTGCCGCGCGATGCGGTGACCGGCGAGCGCGCGGCGCGGCTCGGGGTCGTGAAGCTCGACGATGCGTGGGCGACTAGAACGCTGTGGGTGGGGGTGAAGGCGGGCAGCGTGCTGACGACCGATATCGCGAAGCTGTTCGATTTCATGTCGGCGCGGTGAGGCGGGGCTGCCTCCGAGTCCCTGTTTCCGACAAGATGCTTTGACCATTCGAGGGTTCTCGACGCGATTTCGGCACACGGTCAATCGAAAGCAGATCGATTATTCAAATCAAGATTGACGTTCCGCTCGTGAATTCACAAGATTCCGTCTGTCAATGTCGACTGAACGAGGATTGCGAATGGGTCGACTCGAAGCTTGTATGGTTCTCGCCCCACCACGAGCAACGATTAGGCAGGAACGTACCGGTTGGCAGGTCTCTGCCGATTGCGCCGTCTTGGCCGGTTGCAGTCAGTCGGCGCCGACCGTAAGATCGCCGATCAATGACACGAACGCATGTGTTCGTCGCGCTTCGTTTGAGGTTCGTTCATCGGGAGGACTAGTGCGAGTTGAAGTTCAGATCGTCAATGCGTTGACGGACGGAAAAGCCGGGGGCAATCCTGCGGGCGTGGTGATCGATGCCGATGCGCTGACCGCAGGCCAGAAGCTGCATGTTGCCCAGCAGGCCGCATTGTCGGAAACCGCATTCGTATCGAAATCGAATATCGCAACGGTCAAGCTGGAATTTTTCACGCCGACGCGACAAATCGCTCATTGCGGTCATGCCACGATCGCCACATTTTCCCTCTTGAGAGCAATCGGCAGGGTAGGTGACGGCAAGTCGTCGAAAGAGACGATCGACGGATGCAGAGACATCGTGATCGATGGCGATACCGTTCTAATGGAGCAGCGTTCCCCAACTTATCGCTCAATCGGAGCGGACTCCCCGTTCTCCGCGAAAATCGCTCAATCGCTGGGCGTATCGACTGCCCGGATCCATGGTGTCGAAAGCCCGACCGTCGTCAACACCGGCAACAGCTTTCTGATGATTGCATTGCCCGACGAGCCGTCCGTGGCGGCGATTCGTCCGGACCCGCGCGCGATTGAATCGATCAGCGACGATCTCGACTTGATTGGCTATTACGTATTCTCGACGACGACGAAAATACCTGGTCGCCATGCAGGAGCCCGCATGTTCGCGCCGCGTTTCGGCATTGCCGAGGAGTCGGCGACAGGAACCGCGGCCGGACCGTTGGCGTGCTTGCTGTACGAGCGGATGGGGGCAGGCGACACGGAAATCACCATTGAACAAGGGCACTTGATGCCCCAACCTTCGCCGAGCGTCGTCAAGGTTCGCCTTGATGTCGACGGTGGCAGGATCTCGCGATTGATGGCCGGCGGTACAGGGGTTGTCATGCGGTCGATCACGGTCGAGATCTGAGGTTGCGTCGAGCGTCCGCTTCCCGGTAGGCCGAACGACTTCAATGGATCGGCAAGCGACAGATACCGCGAAACATCAGTCGTGATGAGGGAGCGCGTTTCCGCGTCCCCTCGGCGCCAACCGCTCAAACCGGATTGATCTCATCCTGACTGCGCCGCGTGGTCAGCGGCCCGAGCGCACGCAGCGTGACCGCGACGATACCGAGCGCGACCGAGATCACCCCGAACATCGCACCCGCGCCATAACTGCCGAGCACCGGCAACAACACGAACGGCAACACCCCGCTGACGATCCGCGACAGCGCATAGGTGCTGCCGATCGCCGTCGAGCGCACCCGCGCCGGGAAAATCTCCGCCTGGTACACGTGATACGCGTTGCTGAACACGTTCGATGCACAGGTCGTCAGGACCCCGAAGCCGACGATCAGCGCGGTATTACCCGAATACGCGAAGCACAGCCCGAACACGGCGATCGACAGGATCGACACGATCACGAGCGTGCGGCGCTCGATCCAGTTGAGCAACGGAATCGACAGCAGCGAGCCGATCGGATAGCCGATGAACGACAGCGCGATGAACAGCGTGCTGTCCGTCACGTCGAAGCCGCGACTTTTCACGACCGTGCCGGCCAGCGTACCGAACCCGTAATAACCGAAGCCCTGAAACAGGTGAAAGATCGCGAGCATCACGTAGCGCGCGCCGTACGGTTCGCGTCGCAGCAGCGCGATACGCTCGCGAAGCCCGAGCGGCCGTTGCGGCTCGACCGGCTCCGCGAACTGCTCGGGCACGCGCACGCCGGTGCCTGCCGCGAAGCGTCGCAATGCCGCATGCGCGTCGGCGGTGCGACCCTGCGCGAGCAGCCAGCGCGGGCTTTCCGGCAGCCGATGCTGGACGAACAGCACGTACACGGCGCCGAGGCTGCCGATCGCGAGGATGATGCGCCAGCCGGCCACGCCGCCGACATGAAGCGGGTTCAACCACAGCGCCAGAAACCCGACGAGCGGCACCGCGACATAGGAAGTCGTATAGGCCCACGCGGCGAGCCTGCCGCGCTTTTCCTTCGGCAGGATCTCGGACAGGAAGCTGTCGGCAACCGGATAGATCGCGCCGACGCCGATGCCGGTCAGGAACCGGCACGCGACGAGCATGTCGGCATTCACCGAAAACGCGCCGACCAGCGAGAATGCGCTGTACCACGTGAGCGTCAGCAGGAACGCCTTGCGCCGGCCTATGCGGTCGGCGAGGCTGCCGAGGCACATCGCGCCGACGAACATGCCGATGAACGCCGATGCGAGCAGCAGCTTGAAATCGGTGCTCTGCCGGCTCAGCCCGTATTCGTTCTGCAACGCGGAACCGATCGTGCTGACGAGGAAGATCTCGTACATGTCGAAGAACAGCCCGATGCCGATCACCCAGACGACGAACCGGTGCAACGCGCCGACCGGCAGGTCGTCCATGAAATCGCCGAGCGTGACGCGGCGGCCGGGGAGGGCCGACGCATCGGCGCCGGCGGCAGTGGCCGGCGGCCGTGCGGACGCGGGTTCGCCCGCGCTGCCGCCGAGATCGAGGGAATGGCTGTTCATCGTGTCTCCTGATTATCGATACGCCGTGGCGCGAGGCCCGGCCGTTCGCAACCGGCGCGCTGCATCCGGTCGCACGACGTGGCGGCAGGCACCGCAAGGCCAGTGAAAGGGCCGAATAGGCGGGCTGTACCGATCGTTCGACACATGGTGGGCAAATCCACGGCACGTGATAATTGCGGATGCCTCAAGCGTCCTTTCCTGCGCAGAAAGGGTGCGGAACACGCGGCAACCGGCATGCACGCGGCAGGCCCGTGCAGCCTGCCTGGCGCGCGGTCATGCACCGGCGCCGATTGCGCGCTCGCGCAACCGGCAGGCTGGGAAAACCATGAGGCCGATGGCCCGGCCGCCGGCGCTAAAGCCACCGGCGGCCAGGCGTTCGTGCTCAGTCAGCCGGCACGAATGCCGCCCCGTAAAACACGCGCACGGGGTTGCCGCGCTCCAGCGCAAAGTGCTGCATCCGCCGCTGCCGGCGCGCATCGGACGCGTGACGGTCGGCCTCCTGCTGCAGTCGAACCTGCAGCAACTGCAGCGCCAGGCGCTTGTTCGCGTGCTGGCTGCGCTCGCTTTCCACGCGCACCGACAGGCCGGTCGCGACATGGGTCGCACGAATCGCGGAGCTCGTCTTGTTCACGTGCTGGCCGCCCGGCCCGCGTGCGCGCATCGCTTCGAACCGCACGTCGCCATCCGGCAGCGGTTGCGCGTCGGCGCAGCGCGTGACGCCGATGAACCAGTTCTTGCGCGGATGGCGCAACCGGTACGGGCTCGCGCAAATCCATTGCAGCGTGCCCGTCCAGCGGTCCGCGAGCGCCTGCGCACCTTCGCCGTCGAGGTCGAGCAGCGCCGAGCGCAGCGTGCCGGGCCGTTCGCCCGGCTGCGCATCGAGCACGGTGACGACGACGCGCTGCGCGCCGGCTTCCGCCTGCAGGCGCCGCAACGCATTGGCCGCGGCCAGCTGGCATTCGAGCGGGCCGTGCGCCGAAGAAATCTGCATCAGCATCGGCCAGCCTCCCCGGACGTCTTGTAGGTCAGCACCGGCGCGAGCCGCGCCAGCTTGCGCAGCAGCCCGGCCGCTTCGAGCGCGTCGACGACGCTGTCGATCGGCTTGTAGGCCTGCGGCGCTTCCTCGTACAGCAGTTCGCGGTCTTCGCAGATCACGTGGCTGCCGAGCGGCGTGCGCGTGAGCTGCGACGGCGTGAAGCGCCGTTCGAGGCGCCCCTTGCAATCGCCGCGCGCCCACTTGCGGCCCGCACCGTGCGCCAGCGACGCCAGGCTGGCCGCATCGTCGGGCCGAACCGGCGCGACGAGGTAGCTGTAGTCGCCGCGCGATCCGGGAATGACGACCGGCCCCGCGTCGGCCGGCGTCGCGCCTTTGCGATGCAGCCAGCCCGGCTCGCCGTCGACCCTCGTGCGGCTCACCAGGTTGTGGTTCACGTCGAGCACGCACCGGCCATCGGTGCGCCAGCGCGCCAGCATGCGCCGCGCGATCAGGTCGCGATTCGTAATTGCGTAGCGCAACGCCGCATCGTGACGCGCGAGGTACGCCGTGCATGCGGCATCCGTGTCGTCGAGGCCGTTGTAGCCGTGCTCGCGCATGTGTTGCTCGAGGATCGACTGGCCGAAGCCGCGCGATCCGCTATGCACGAGCAGCAGCAGGCGATCGGGGTCGAGGCCGAGCGCCGCGACGGCATCGGTGTCGTACACCGCGTCGATCCGCTGCGCTTCCGCGAAATGATTGCCGCTGCCGATCGTGCCGAGCGATGCCGCGTACGCGTGATCCGCGAACCCGGCGGCCGCAAGGAGCGGCTGCCAGCTTGCATCGGGCGTGGCGTCGATCGAGCCGAGCCGGCTCGCGAGCTTCGACGCACTGACGCGCCGCGCATCGAGCGCGGTTTGCCACAGCGCCATCCCGCAGCCGATATCGCCGCCGATCAGCGCCGGATACAGCCGGCCCGTCGAGAAGAACGCGGCGCCAACGGGGTAGCCGCGTCCGGGGTGAAGATCGGGCATGCCGGCGACGCGCCGCATGCCGGGGAGGGTGGCAGCGTGTTCGAGCTGCCGGATGGCCTCACCTTCGATCCAGGTAGTGGCGCAAGCGCACAACGTGATGCGCTCGCCCAGGTATTGCATGGAATTGCCCATGGAGGTTTCCGTTCGATGAAAAGGAAGAACGGCGGGCCATGGTGCAGGCAGCGCACACATGCGCTGCCCGACATCGGAAGTCGGGAAGAGGGCGGCACGACCGGATCGGAACGACCCGGCTCATCGCCGTGACGGCGATACAGTGTGCTGCGTGGCGTGAACGATGAAACGAACGGACGCGAAAAACCCGAACTACGACCCGCGACGGGAGGAGTGCTGGCGTGACGTCATGATTTCTTCTCCTTGCGAGTGAGGGGTTGATCGGAATGGCGGCGACTCTAGCATGCACGCGACGAGCGCAGCAAGCGGGTGGCGCGGCGTGGCCCATCGAATCACGGCTCGATGTGGCGAAAAACACACAAACAGGAATCCGGATCATTTCCATGTCGATGGCGCGCGTGGCACGCCGCAGCAGGCATTCGACGCACGCCGACAACCGCAACGGCTGTACCCGGCCGCGCTTGACAGCACACATGCCGTTTCGTAGCATCCGCCTGCTTCATCCCTGAACCCTCATCGAATCGGTGATCCAAGTGCCCGCAAACATTCGTCCCTTCGCCTGATACGCCGACGACTGCCGTCCCGGCCGCGTGTCGTCCTGCCCGTTCCCGTCTGCCTCGCGGCACCGGAACAGTGATCGCAGGGCCGCGCCCGGACACGCACTGACACCGCAACGCACACCCCATCGTTCGTTCACGTCGTCGGCTTTTTCTGATGTTTCCGGAGAAAGACCATGACGCTGGATTTCCGCGCCTACGCGCAATCGCTCGACCTCGCCCGCTACCCGCGCACGCCGCACCTCGAAGGCTCGCGCCTGCAGGACGGCGACGAAGGTCACGACCACGTTCCCTATCGCACCCTCGCGGGCGCGCATCTCGTCGTCGAGGAAAAGCTCGACGGCGCGAACACGGGCATCAGCTTCAGCCCCGCGGGCGAACTGCTGCTGCAGTCACGCGGCCACTATCTGGCCGGCGGCGGCCGCGAGCGGCAGTTCGGGTTCGTGAAGACCTGGGCCGCTGCCCATGCCGGCTGGCTGCTCGATCGCCTCGGCGATCGCTACGTGATGTACGGCGAGACGATGAGCAAGAAGCACGCGGTGTTCTACGACGCGCTGCCGCATCACTTTTTCGAGTTCGACGTGTTCGATCGCGCAACGGGCCGCTTCCTGTCGACACCCGCGCGTCGCGCGCTGCTCGCCGACGGGCCCGTGCTGTCGGTGCCCGTGCTGTACGAAGGCATCGCGCCGGCGCGACTCGCGGACCTGAAGGCCATGCTCGGCCCGTCGCTCGCGAAGACGCCGGACTGGCGTCACGCGTTCGAGGAAACGGTGCGGCGGCAGGGGCTCGACCTCGCGCGTGCATGGCAGCAGTGCGACAAGTCGGAGCGCTCCGAAGGGCTCTACGTGAAGGTCGAGACGGACGACACGACGACCGCGCGCCTGAAGTGGGTGCGCCACGATTTCGTGCAGGCCATTCTCGAATCGGCGCGCCATCACTCGGAGCAGCCGTTCATCCCGAACCTGCTCGCGCCGGGTGTCGACCTGTATGCGCCGCGCCCGACGGTCACGTGGGCATCGATCCCCGCCGCGCGCCCGAACCCATGAATTCGGAACGGCCGTGTGCCGTTTCGAGAGGAGTCTTGATCATGAAGTACGAACAATTGCAGGCACTCGTGCCTGCGCCCGGCCGGCAGCCGGACTATCACGCGTGTCTCGCGGCATTTCCCGCGCTCGAACATGCGAAAACGACACCGCAGGAGCCCGCGCACCACGGCGAAGGCGACGTGTGGACGCATACGATGATGGTGATCGATGCGCTGCTCGCGCTGCCCGAGTACCAGGCCGCATCGCGTGGCGACCAGGAGATCGTGTTCCTGGCCGCGCTGCTGCACGACATCGCGAAGCACGGCACGACGGTCATCGATCCCGTTACCGGTGCGATCGGCCATCCCGGCCACTCGCGCAAGGGCGCGATCGATGCGCGGATCGCACTGTGGGATGCCGGCGTGCCGTTCGCGGTGCGCGAAGCGATCTGCCGGATGATCGCCGTGCATCAGGTGCCGTTCTTCGCGATGAGCGGGTCGCGCCGCGGCGCACCGGAGTTCATCGCGCGCGAGCTGTCGTGGCAGGTCAGCCTGCCGCTGCTGTGCCTGCTTGCCGAAGCCGACATTCGCGGGCGCATCTGCGACGACACGCAGCGCGTGCTCGACAACATCGAACTGTTGCGCGAACTGGCGCGGGAAGAGGGCTGCTACGGCCAGCCGCGTGCATTCGCCGACGCTCACACGGCGCTCAGCTACTTCCGCGGCGCGGACGTGCATCCCGACTATCCGCTGTTTCGCACGCCGGGCGCGCAGGTCGTCGTGATGTCGGGCCTGCCCGCGTCGGGCAAGAACACGTGGGTGGCGCGGCATCATCCGGATCTGCCGGTCGTGTCGTTCGACGATGCGCGCGATGCATTGGGTCTGCGTCATGGGCAGAACGAGGGCGCCGTCGCGCACCATGCGGTCGACGCCGCGAAGGCACTGTTGCGCGCGCAACAGCCGTTCGTGTGGAATGCGACGAACCTGTCGCCGCTGATGCGCAAGAAGACGCTCGACCTGCTGTTTGCATACAACGCCGACGTGACGCTCGTCTACCTCGAACAGCCGCGCGCGGAACTGTTGCGCCGCAACGCGCGGCGTGACACGTCGCTGACGAACCGCGCGCTCGAAGCGATGCTGCTGCGCTGGGATTTGCCGCTGCCCACCGAAGCGCACGCAGTGCGGTATGAAGTCTGATGCGGCAACGTCACGACACGAGCCGGTACGCCGCAATTCACCGCGGCGTACCGGCTCGTTTCATTTCAGCGATGCCTTCCGCTGCGTCGCGCAAGCGCGCAGCTCAGTGACGCCGCGATGCCGTGGCCCTAGTGGGCCAGGATGAGGATCGTGGTAAGTGCGATCGGCGCCAGCGCGACACCCAGCAGGCCGAGCGCACCATCGGCTGCAATCGTGATCGGCGACAGCGCGATCTTCGCCCCCTTACCGAGCACCGACGGTCGCTCGATCACCGTGACGTTGTACGCGTGATTGAACGCCTGAGGGATCGACGAAGGCGTGACATCGTTCGGCTGATAACGCTTTCCGGTGATCGTGCCTCTCTCCGTCAGCTCAAACCGCCCGTCCTTGAAACCGTCGGCAAGCGCGCGCTCGCGAAGCTCGGAGCCGGCCGGTGCGTCCTCGTGCGCGAGCCGCAACACGTAACGCCCCGAGATCTTGTCGCCGTGCGTCTCGAAATCATCGAAATCGGTATACAGCTTGGAGCGATAGGGCGCCGTGAGATTGACGGTGAGGGCCGGCGGCACATCGAAAATGTAGTGATACTGCTTGCCGATGACGACGAGGCTCTTTCCGTCCGCGCTGATCAGAAATGCCGAGAGCGTTTCACGGTATTCCGGATCCTTCATCATGCGATTGGTGATGGGGCCGATGTCGGCGTCGGCGCAGCCGGCGAGCATGCCGGACGCTGCCACGGCGGGCAGCGCGAGAAATGTTCTTCTTTTCATGTGTGCTGTTGGATGTTGTTGGTTATTCAGCGGAACCGCTTGAATGTCGGACGCTGCGTTCGATGAACGCGGCATCCTGACGGCCGATCATGCGGTTGCTTCGCCTGCGCATTGTAGGGCCAAAACGGCAACCGCAGTATCCCCTGGGCAAGGCGTGTCACCTTCGAACGCCCTCCGGCCGTGGCCCGCGCAGTTCAGCGGGCAGGTGGTCGGCCCTGTATTCGGCGGACAGATCGGCGTCGCGCCGTGGCTGCATTCGGTGTTCTCCGTGACGGGCGTGCTGCTGATGGCCTGCGCGGGGCTCGCGCATTGGGCGCGCGGCCAATAGCGGCTGGCCGGCGGAGCGCGGGCTGGCGTAGGATGGGCGCAGTGACCGGTGTCGCGCCGGGAAGCGGCGACAACGTGCACCGTCGCCAAAGGTGCAGACACCGCCGCACCGCACGGCTACCCATCGTTTCCGACATGACGCTCACGTGACCGGCCGCGCGCAACGCACGACGAACGCGCACCGATCCGAACCCGACCCACGCGCGTCGGCCCGCATCCGGCCGACGCATTTCGACGACGAATCCTGCAGGAGACGAGCGACATGAATCCATCGACCGACAACCGGACGCTGTTGCGCACGCTCGGCATGCGCGCCCCGATCGTCCAGGCGCCGATGGCCGGCGTCAGCACGCCGGCGCTGGCGGCCGCCGTGTCGAATGCGGGCGGGCTCGGCTCGCTCGGCGTGGGCGCGACAAACGCCGACGGCGCCCGCAAGATGATCCGCGACACGCGCGCGCTCACCGACCGGCCGTTCAACATCAACGTGTTCTGCCATCAGCCGGCGCACGCCGACGCGGCCGTCGAACGCGCGTGGCTCGAATGGCTCGCGCCGGTGTTCCGCGAATACGGCACGACGCCGCCCGCCTCGCTGTCGGAGATCTATACGAGCTTCGTCGCGGACGAAGCCATGCAGGCGCTGCTCGTCGAAGAAAAGCCGGCCGTCGTCAGCTTCCATTTCGGGCTGCCGGCCGCGGACGTGATCGCCGCGCTGAAGCGCGCGGGTGTCACGCTGTTCGCGTCCGCGACGAACCTCGACGAAGCACGCCAGATCGCCGCCGCCGGCATCGACGCGATCGTCGCGCAGGGGATCGAAGCGGGCGGGCACCGCGGCGTGTTCGATTCGACCGCGCATGACGATCGCCTCGGCACGTTCGCACTCACGCGCCTGATCGTGCGCGAGTGCGCGCTGCCGGTGATCGCCGCCGGCGGCATCATGGACGGCGAGGGCATCGCCGCCGCGCTCGCGCTCGGCGCGCAGGCCGCGCAGCTCGGCACCGCGTTCGTCGCGTGCCGGGAGACGTCGATCGACGACGGCTATCGCCGCGCGCTGCTGGGCGATGCGGCACGCCATACGACGTTCACCGCCGCGATCTCGGGCCGGATCGCACGCGGCCTCGCGAACCGGCTGACCGCGCTCGGCGAC
>NZ_JAAGPC010000113.1:0-28179 GCF_017104595.1 Burkholderia sp. Tr-20390
GTACGATCGCCTAACCGAAATCGATCAAGGCGCAGTCGTGGAGCACAAGCGCTTGAGTCATGTGCTGGAGGTCGCGCAAGCGCTTCAGGCGCAACGTGATAACAGCCGAATTGGCAAAGCGCCGTCACGAACGCATCGCGGCGACTCAACCCGGACCGACCGAAACGAACCCCAAGCGGGCAAGAAGAAGCAACGCGAGATCACGCAGGCCGACGTCGAGCATGTGATCGTGGAGCTGGCGCAACGTCGGCAAACCGCAAAGCCGCCAACCAAACCTGGCCGTCGGTCCGCAAAAGCTGGAGAAACAAACGTGAGCGCCCTGCCCGTTCAGGCGCCGACCTTCGACACTGCGTAACGCTCAAAACGAGGAAAAAGACGCAGCAAAACCAACCTTAAAACCGGACATTTTTAAATAGCTGGAAGGTGGACATCTGAATCCGGGTATGACATTGGTTGTAAGAGCAAAGTTGTAATGTCGCATCTGGGCAAAGTTGAAATGTCGTGTTCGGGGGTGCGGCGGAATTCTTGGACTATGAGGAGCTAGCCCATGTACTCATACGAAGAACGCATCCGAGCAGTCAAGCTCTACTTGAGGCTTGGAAAGCGCCTTACCGCGACCGTTCGTCAACTAGGCTATTCACAACGAAATCGCTCGAACGCTGGTATCACACGTACAAACACTATCGACTCGCAACGGCCTCGGACGCCGCCCCTTGCCATCCACCACCGAGCGCCTTGAACGCAGCCACCGACGCCCGAGCCGCTTCGGTTTTCGCCTGCACGCGCTCGTCCGATGCACGCAGCAGGCTTTCGTCCGCCTGCAACACCTCGATCAGGCTGACGACGCCCTTCTGGTACGCAGCGAACGACGCAGCCCGTGCGCGGCCGAGCGACTTAACGCCGTCGGCGAGAACCGCCGCCTGCTCGTCGCGCCTGACGAGCGCGGAGAACGCGTTCTCGACGTCCTCGGTGGCGTGCAGCGCCGCGAGCCGATAAGCAGCCAGCATTTCGGCATCCTGCCCTTTGGCCAGCGCGATCTGCGCATTGATGCGCCCGAAGTCGAACAAGCGCCAGCGCAGGCCGAGCACGCCGGCAGCCTGGTTCGCGCCGCCGGCAAACAGGTTGCCCGCGCCCATCGTCGTCGCGCTGCCGATCAACCCGCTCAGCGAAAACTTCGGGTAATACTCGGCAATGGCCGCGCCGATGCGCGCGTTCGACGCCGCGAGGCGCCGCTCGGCGACGATCAGGTCGGGCCGCCGCCTGAGGAGTTCGCCCGGCGTGCCCGTCGCCGCGATCCGCGGTGCAGCCGGCACGTCGCCGCCGTCGAGCAATTCCGCGCGATACGTACCGGGTTGCGAGCCGAGCATCACGTCGAGCGCATTCATCGCCGTGTCCAGCGCCGCTTCGAGTACCGGCACCGTTGCGCGAACCTGAGCGAGCGCGCCTTCGGCCTGCCTGACCTGAAGCTCCGCCGCGAGCCCCTTTCCATACAGCAGATTGATGGTCGACAACAGATACTGTTCGGTCTGCACCTGATGCCGCGCGACCTTCAGCCGGCCCTGCAACCCGCGAATCGTGATGTAGATGTCCGCCGTCTGCGCGGCCACGGCAAGGCGCGTCGCGACCGCCGCCGCCTCGGACGCCTGATAGTCGGCGAGCGCGGCTTCCCGCCCGCGGCGCAACCCGCCGAACACATCCAGTTCCCAGCTTGCGGTGAAATCGGCCTCGTAGTCGTTGCCGTGACGGTCGAAACCGGGCGTCGAGTTCAGCACGCGCCCCAACGGCGTTTCGACCGACTGGTAAACGCGCGCGGCTTGGCCGCTCACATTGCCCGACGGCAACAGCGCCGCATTGGCCGCACCGAGCCCGGCACGCGCTTGGGTGACGCGTGCGGCGGCCTGCGCGAGATCGAGGTTCTGCGCGAGCGCGAGCGTGACGAACCGGGTCAACTGCGGATCGTCGAAACCCGTCCACCACGTCGCGAGCGCCGCTTCGGCCGCCGCCTGCCGCTGCTCCACGGCGCTCTGGCCCTGGAAGCGCTGCGGCATGGCGATGTCCGGCCGCACGTAGTTGGGACCGACGGCGCATCCCGTCGACAGGAGCGCGGCAAGCACCGCGGCAACGATGGGTTTCGGTAGCATGACGGTTTTAGCCAAGATCAGATAGTGACTATAATACCAAATAGTCACTCGTTGTCCATCCTTGCCAGCCGCAACCCATGAAAGAAAACACCGCTTCCCCGGCTCCCGCGCGCGGCCCGGCCGATCACGACGTGCGGGACCAAATCGTGGCGGCCGCCACCGAGCACTTCAGCCGGTACGGCTATGAAAAGACGACCGTGTCCGACCTCGCGAAGGCCATCGGTTTCTCGAAGGCCTATATCTACAAGTTCTTCGAGTCGAAACAGGCGATCGGCGAGATGATCTGCGCGAACTGCCTGCACGAAATCGAAACCGACGTGCGCACCGCCGTCGCCGAAGCGGAACGGCCTACCGAAAAGCTGCGGCGCATGTTCAAGGTCTTTACGGAAGCGAGCCTGCGGCTGTTCTTCCGCGACCGCAAGCTGTACGACATCGCCGCGTCGGCCGCCACCGGCAACTGGCAATCGGTGCAGGCCTATGAGGCGCGCGTGCAGCAACTGCTGCAGGAGGTGCTGCAGGCGGGCCGGCAAAGCGGCGAGTTCGAGCGCAAGACGCCGCTGGACGAAACCGCGTCGGCGATCTACCTCGTGATGCGGCCGTACCTGAATCCGCTGCTGCTGCAATACAACCTCGACACGACCGATGCCGCGCCCGCGCAGTTGTCGAGCCTGGTGCTCCGCAGCCTCGCCCCGTGAATCGACACCCATTGTGACCATTGACTCTTTTGGTCACTAGATACACAATGAAAGCCCCGATCACTTCGTCAGTGGGTCTTTCATGGTCCGGCGTCGCCCCGCTCTCCTCGCAGTCGCTTCCGCACTGCCCCTCGCGCTAGCCGCCTGCAGCGGAAAAGCGCCTTCCGATCCGCGCACGGAGGCGCCGCTCGTGCGTACCGCCATCGTGCAGGCAGCCGCGCCCGCGTCCCGCTCGTTTACCGGCACCGTCGCCGCACGCGTGCAGAGCGATCTCGGGTTCCGGGTGTCCGGCAAGGTGCTGGAGCGACTCGTCGATACCGGACAAACCGTCCGGCGCGGCCAGCCGCTGATGCGGATCGATCCCGTCGACCTTAAGCTCGCGGCACGCGCACGCGACGAAGCCGTGGCCGCGGCACGGGCACGTGCGCGGCAGACCGCCGAGGACGAAGCGCGCTACCGTGACCTGCGCGGCACCGGCGCGATATCGGCATCGGCCTATGACCAGGTCAAGGCAGCGGCCGATGCCGCGAAAGCCCAGCTGAGCGCCGCCGAGGCCGATGCCGGCGTCGCGCGCAATGCGACCGGCTATGCGGAACTCGTCGCGGACGGCGACGGCGTCGTGATGGACACGCTCGCGGAGCCCGGCCAGGTCGTGAGCGCCGGCCAGCCGGTCGTGCGGCTCGCGCACGCCGGCAGCCGGGAAGCCGTGATCCAGTTGCCGGAAACCCTGCGCCCCGCGGTCGGCTCCGTGGCGCAGGCCGAGTTGTTCGGCAAGCCGGGCTTGCGTGTCCCCGCGACGCTGCGCCAGCTCTCCGATACCGCGGATGCGCGAACGCGCACGTTCGAAGCGCGCTACGTGCTGCAAGGCACGCTGGCCGCCGCGCCGCTGGGCGCGACCGTCACGATCCGCATCCCGGACGACGCACGCGCGACGCCGCAAGCCGGCCTGCAGGTGCCGATCGGCGCGCTGCTGGACGGAGGCAAAGGGCCCGGCGTATGGGTCGTCGCAGGCGATCCGGCCAAGGTGGGATGGCGGCCGGTCACGGTCGAGCATGTGGATGACGACAGCGCACGCGTGTCGGGCGCACTCAAGCAAGGCGACCGGGTCGTCGCGCTCGGCGCGCAGTTGCTGCATGACGGCGATGCGGTCCGCGTGGCCGCGCAAGCCGCCACGCTCGCACGCGAAGGAGCACAGCCGTGAGCGAGCGCCGCTTCAACCTGTCGGCGCTCGCGGTACGCGAGCGCGCGATCACGCTGTTCCTGATCTGCCTGATTTCGCTTGCGGGGCTCGTGTCGTTCTTCAAGCTGGGCCGCGCGGAAGACCCGGCCTTCACCGTCAAGGTGATGACCATCGTCACCGCATGGCCGGGCGCGACCGCGCAGGAAATGCACGACCAGGTGGCCGAAAAGATCGAAAAGCGCATGCAGGAGCTGCGCTGGTACGATCGCAGCGAAACCTACACGCGCCCCGGCCTCGCGTTCACGACGCTGACGTTGCTCGACAGCACGCCGCCGTCCGAGGTGCAGGAGCAGTTCTATCAGGCGCGCAAGAAGATCGGCGACGTGGCGAACGATCTGCCGGCCGGCGTGATCGGCCCGCTGGTCAACGACGAATACGCGGACGTCACGTTCGCGCTGTTCGCGCTGAAGGCCAAGGGCGAACCGCAGCGCCTGCTGGTGCGCGATGCGGAGACGCAGCGCCAGCGGCTGCTGCATGTGCCCGGCGTGAAGAAGGTCGACATCATCGGCGAACAGGCCGAGCGCATCTACGTGCAGCTGTCGCACGACCGGCTCGCGACGCTCGGCGTGAGCCCGCAGGACGTGTTTGCCGCGCTCAACGGCCAGAACCTGCTGACGCCGGCCGGCTCCGTCGAGACGCGCGGGCCGGAGATCTTCATTCGCGTGGACGGCGCATTCGACAAGCTGCAGAAGATTCGCGACACGCCGATCGTCGCGCAGGGCCGCACGCTGAAACTGTCGGACATCGCGACCGTCGAGCGCGGCTACGAAGACCCGTCGACGTTCATGATCCGCAACAACGGCGAACCCGCGCTGCTGCTCGGCGTCGTGATGCGCGACGGCTGGAACGGGCTCGACCTCGGCCGCGCGCTGGACCGGGAAGTCGGCGCGATCAACGCGGCGCTGCCGCTCGGCATGAGCCTGACCAAGGTCACCGACCAGTCCGTGAACATCAGCTCGGCCGTCGACGAGTTCATGGTCAAGTTCTTCGCCGCGCTGCTCGTCGTGATGCTGGTGAGCTTCGTCAGCATGGGCTGGCGCGTGGGCCTCGTCGTCGCCGCGGCCGTGCCGCTGACGCTGGCCGTGGTGTTCGTCGTGATGGCCGCCACCGGCAAGAACTTCGACCGCATCACGCTCGGCTCGCTGATCCTCGCGCTCGGGCTGCTGGTCGACGACGCGATCATCGCGATCGAAATGATGGTCGTGAAGATGGAGGAAGGCTACGACCGCGTGGCCGCGTCGGCGTATGCTTGGAGCCATACGGCCGCGCCGATGCTGGCCGGCACGCTGGTCACCGCGGTCGGCTTCATGCCGAACGGCTTCGCGCGCTCCACCGCGGGCGAATACACCAGCAACATGTTCTGGATCGTCGGGATCGCGCTGATCGCCTCATGGGTCGTCGCCGTGGCGTTCACGCCGTACCTCGGCGTGAAGATGCTGCCGAACTTCAAGAAGTTCGAAGGCGGTCACGATGCGATCTACGACACGCCCCGCTACAACCGCTTCCGGCAACTGCTGACGCGCGTGATCGCCCGCAAATGGCTCGTCGCCGGGTCGGTCGTCGCCCTCTTCGTGCTCGCGATTCTCGGCATGGCGGTCGTCAAGAAGCAGTTTTTCCCGATCTCCGATCGCCCCGAGGTGCTGGTCGAGGTGCAGATGCCGTACGGCACGTCGATTTCGCAAACGAGCGCCGCCACGTCGAAGGTCGAGGCGTGGCTCGCGAAGCAGAAGGAAGCGAGGATCGTCACCGCGTACGTCGGCCAGGGCGCGCCGCGCTTTTATCTGGCGATGGGGCCGGAACTGCCCGATCCGTCGTTCGCGAAGATCGTGATCCGCACCGACAGCCAGGACGAGCGCGACGCGTTGAAGGCGCGCCTGCGGCGGGCCATCGCCGACGGTCTGGCGCCCGAAGCGCGCGTGCGCGTGACGCAGCTCGTGTTCGGCCCGTATTCGCCGTTCCCGGTGGCCTACCGGATCACGGGCCCCGATCCGGACACGCTGCGCGGCATCGCGACCGATGTCGAGCGCGTGATGAACGGCAGCCCGATGATGCGCACGGTCAACGCCGACTGGGGCACGCGCGCGCCGACGCTGCACTTCACGTTGCAGCAGGACCGCCTGCAGGCAGTCGGGTTGACGTCCAGCGCGGTCGCGCAGCAGCTGCAGTTCCTGCTGACCGGGGTGCCCGTCACCGCGGTGCGCGAGGATATCCGGACCGTCCAGGTGATCGCACGCTCGGGCGGCGACGCGCGGCTCGACCCGGCGCGGCTCGACGACTTCACGCTCGCCGGCGCGAACGGCCAGCGCATCCCGCTGTCGCAGGTCGGCAAGGTCGACGTGCGGATGGAAGAGCCGATCATGCGCTGGCGCGACCGCGTGCCGACGCTCACGGTGCGCGGCGACATCGCCGACGGCCTGCAGCCGCCGGACGTGTCGGCCGCGATCACGCAGCAGCTTCAGCCGATCATCGCCGCGCTGCCGAGCGGCTATCGAATCGAGGAAGCCGGCTCCATCGAGGAATCCGGCAAGGCCACGAAGGCGATGCTGCCGCTCTTCCCGATCATGCTGGCGGTCACGCTCGTGATCATCATCTTCCAGGTGCGCTCGATCTCCGCGATGGTGATGGTGTTCATGACGAGCCCGCTCGGCCTGATCGGCGTGGTGCCCACGCTGATCCTGTTCCGGCAGCCGTTCGGCATCAATGCGCTGGTCGGCCTCATCGCGCTGTCGGGGATCCTGATGCGCAACACGCTGATCCTGATCGGCCAGATTCACCAGAACGAACAGGCGGGACTGGATCCGTTCCACGCGGTCGTCGAAGCGACCGTGCAGCGGGCGCGCCCGGTGATTCTCACCGCGATGGCAGCCGTGCTCGCGTTCATTCCGCTCACGCATTCGGTGTTCTGGGGCACGCTTGCGTACACGCTGATCGGCGGCACGTTCGCCGGGACGATCCTCACGCTGATGTTCCTGCCGGCGATGTATGCGATCTGGTTCAGGATCCGGCCCGGTCAGTCCGCCGCCGCCCGCCACGGCGGCCATGAACCGGCATCGCCGGGCGAGCCCGCACTTCAGCCCGCGCTCGACGCGCGCGATTGATTACGCCAGTCCATTCACCGTATCGAAGGAAGCAGCCATGTCGAATTCCACCGTTGTCGTCGTGACCGGCGTGTCGTCGGGCATCGGGCGCGTTGCCGCGGAACGATTCGCCAAACGCGGGTGCCGCGTGTTCGGCACCGTGCGCAGCATTGCGCGAACGGCGCCCGTCGCCGGCGTCGAGTTGATCGAGATGGACGTGCGTGACGACGCGTCCGTTCAATCGGGTATCCAAGCGATCATCGATCGCGCCGCGCGTATCGACGTGCTCGTGAACAATGCGGGCATGAGCCTGATCGGCGCGGTGGAGGAGACCTCCGTGACCGAAGCCACGGCGTTGTTCGACACCAACGTATTCAGCCTCCTGCGTACGACCCATGCGGTGCTTCCGCACATGCGGGCCCGACGGCGCGGCCGGATCGTCAATGTCAGCTCGGTGCTCGGCTTCCTGCCGGCGCCCTATATGGGGCTTTATTCAGCATCCAAACATGCAGTGGAAGGTTTGACCGAATCGCTCGATCACGAGGTGCGCCAGTTCGGCATTCGCGCGACGCTGGTCGAACCGTCGTTTACACGGACCAGCCTGGACGTCAATGCGCCGCAGGCCAGCGCGCCAATCGCCGAGTACGACCGCGAGCGAACGCTTGCGTCGCGCGCCGTCGCCGACAGCGTGAAAGCCGCGCCGCACCCCGACGGGGTGGCCGCCACCATCGTCGACGCGGCGCTCGGCGCATGGCGGATGCGACGCACGCCGGCCGGCGAGGCGTCGCTATTGCGCAAGTTGCGGCGCTTCATGCCGGCCGGCCCCGTCGATTCGAGCCTGCGGAAAAAATTCCGGCTCACGTGACGCCATCGGCAACGATGCGATCGTGGACCGCACGCTGAGTGGCGTCCGGCGGCATGCTCGCTACTGGACACGGTGGCGTTGCCGCCCTCGTTACCCCACCCGGGCGTCCCGACGGGCCGACGGCGGCTACCGCTGCTCAATCGCCGCCCGTCGCGGCAAAATCGCCCGGCGGTAGCGGGCGATTCGCGACGTCCTGCGCGTCGACGCGCGTCAGGCCGAGCGTCTGCAATACCACCGCTGCGGCGCGCTCCGCAAAACCGCCCTCCACGCTCGCCTGCACCCTGCTTCCGCTCGCGACCTTGTCGGCCGCATAGACCTCCGCCGTGAGCACCGCGAGAATCGTCCCCGTCATCGCGAGCAAGCTCACGAACGGATCGTGTACGACAAAACGGCGTGCCGCGATCCCGCGCTCGCTGTCCCGCCTCAGACGCTTGCCCAGCCCTTGATCGAGCGCGCGCGCCGAGAAGCCCTCCCGCATCAGAAAGCGGCCCCATGAGCGCTCCCGGCGTGCTCGCATGAGCGTGTGGCGCACGCATACGGACACGACCTCGGCGGGATCCGACAAGCCGCCCGCGAGACGCTCGAGCCCGTCCGCGAATTCATCGAACACCCACTCCGTCAGCGCGGCGAAGACGCCGTCCTTCGATTCAAAGTGGTAATAGAACGAGCCGAACCCCACATCCGCGGCCTCGGTGATCTCGCTGATCGCCACGTTATCCCTCCCCTTTTCCGCCATCAGCCTGAACGCCGCCTGCAGCAAACGCATGCGCGTCGCCTGCTTGCGGCGCGCGCCGCGCGGTTGGCGATGCGCCGCCTCCCCAACGGAGACGTTCGGGCGACGGGGCCCGGCCGTTCGGTCCATGAGCGCGTCTTCCCTGTTCGTAAGAATTTTCTGCATGCCGCAATCTTAGATTAACCACTCATACTTGACAATATTATCAGTTATGAGTCTAATCTCGGAAATCTCAGCACAGGGTTCCTGTGCCAACACGGCGTCCGACGCGCGGTAGCGGGCAACGCCAGCGCGTTCACGGCCTGTGCAAGCCGTCCCCGCCGGTTAGTTATCCCGTCGTGCGCCAGGTCCGGACACCAGGCGACGGCGATGTGAGGCGCCGCCCGGCTCTGTCGGCCGGCCGCGCCACCGACTCGACCGATCCGTCGCCAGGTCAGCGGCCGTCACAGTGCATGGGCATCGGTAGCCCGGAAACGCGGCCGATTTGCATCACAAATATTGGAGTACTGATTTATCAGCAGGATCGTCGTCGAATTTTTTCAGTTGACCTCTCACTTGTCTTGGAAACATCGTGAAATCACCCAGTCTTGACGCGCGGAATGTAACGCGCCCGTTTCTGACACGCCTCGCGCCGCCGGTTCGGCGGGCGCCGATCGCTTTCGCCTGCTGTGCGATTCTGCTGACGGCCTGCCACTCGCGCGAAGCGCCCGCGCCCGAATTGCAACCGGTCGTTGCGCTGGCGGTTCATGCGGACAACGACGCAGGGCAGCGCGTGCTACCCGCGCAGGTCCAGGCACGATATTCGACGCCGCTGTCGTTCCGGGTCGGCGGCAAGATCGTCGAGCGGCGCGTGCGAATCGGCGACGTCGTCAAGGCAGGCCAGGCACTCGCGATGCTCGATCCGGCCGACCTGCACAACACGCTGCTGAATGCCCGTGCGCAGCTCGATGCCGCCGAGCATCGCGCCGTCTATGCGAAGCAGCAGCTGGAGCGCGACCGCGCGCAAGCCCAGGCCAACCTGATTGCGCCGGCACAGCTCGAGACGACGCAGGACGCGTATGCATCGGCGGTCGCGCAACGCGATTCCGCCCTCGCTCAAATGGCGCTCGCCGACGATCATCTGCGCTATGCGACGCTGATCGCGGATCACGACGGGGTCATCACGTCGGAAGACGCCAATACCGGACAGAACGTCGAGTCCGGCCAGGCGGTGTTTCACCTCGACTGGAGCGGCGATCTCGACATCGTGTGCGACGTCTCGGAGCGTGACCTGCGCGATCTCGCCGTCGGCCGCGTCGCTCACGTCGGCCTGACGGCACTGCCGGGAAAGATCCTCGACGCACGCGTGCGTGAAGTCGCGGCAGCGGCCGATCCGCAGAGCCGCACGTGGCGCGTGAAGCTGACGCTGATCGCGCCGGGCCCGGACGTCCGCTCGGGCATGACCGCCAACGTCACGTTCGACGGTACCGCCGACGCCGCCGCCCACGCGATCACGCTGCCGGCCACCGCACTCTTTCACCGCGGCGAAACGCCGGCAGTCTGGGTCGTCCGCAAGGGCAGCGACACGCTGGAACTGCGCCCGGTTTCGATCGGACGCTACGACGAGCGCACGGTGTCCATTACGTCGGGGCTCGAGAGCGGCGAGCGCGTCGTGATGCAAGGCGTCCATACGGTCAGCGCCGGCGCGCGCGTACGCGCCGTGCCACCGCTGCATCCCGAGGAGTTCCCGTCATGAACGCCCCCGAACGTCAACATCCGTCGGACGGCCCGCACGATCCGCGAACCGATGCCGGCTCGGGCGACGACCGTCGCTTCAATCTGTCCTCGTGGGCGCTCAAGCATCAGCAACTGGTGATTTTTCTGATCGGCCTCGCCACGATCTTCGGCGTGATCGGCTATACGCGGCTCGCGCAATCCGAGGATCCGCCGTTCACGTTCCGCACCATGGTGATCCAGACCTACTGGCCGGGCGCCTCGGCGCGCGAAGTGCAGGAACAGATCACCGACCGCATCGGCCGCCAGCTCCAGGCCGCGCCGTACGTCGACAACATCAAGAGCTACTCGCGCCCCGGCGAATCGATGATTTTCTTCGCGATGAAGGATTCGGCGCCGGTCGACCAGGTGCCCGAAACCTGGTATCAGGTGCGCAAGAAGGTCGGCGATATCCGCTCGACACTGCCGAAGGGAACGGTCGGACCGTTCTTCAACGACGAATTCGGCGACGTCTATACCAACGTCTATGCGCTCGAAGGCGACGGGTACTCGCCGGCGCAGTTGCACGATTACGCGGACAGGCTGCGCGCCGGGCTGTTGCGCGTGCCGGGCGTCGCGAAGGTCGACTACTTCGGCGACCCGGCCCAGCACGTGTTCGTCGAGATCTCGAATGCGCAGCTGACGCGGCTCGCCATCACGCCGCAGCAGCTCGCCCAGGCCATCGATGCACAAAACGCCGTCGCGCCGGTCGGCACCATCACGACCGCGGACGATCGCGTATTCGTGAGGCCGAGCGGTGCGTTCAAGGACACGCAGGCGCTTGCCGACATGCTGATCACCGTGAACGACCGGACGTTCCGGCTCGGCGACGTCGCGAAGATCACGCGCGGCTACGACGACCCGCCCGTCACGCAGATGCGTACGAACGGCCATGCCGTGCTCGGCATCGGCGTCACGATGCAAAAGGGCGGCGACGTGATCGACCTCGGCAAGGCGCTCGACGCGAAGGCAGCCGAGCTCCAGGCCGGTCTGCCGGCCGGCCTGAAGCTGACCTCGGTGTCGAGCATGCCGCATGCCGTCAAGCACTCGGTGGACGACTTCGTCGAAGCGGTCGGCGAAGCCGTCGCGATCGTGCTCGTGGTCAGCCTCGTGTCGCTCGGCCTGCGTACCGGGATGGTCGTCGTCATCACGATTCCGATCGTGCTGGCCGTGACGGCACTGTGCATGCACGTATTCGGCATCGGCCTCGACAAGGTGTCGCTCGGCACGTTGGTGCTCGCGCTCGGGCTGCTGGTGGACGATGCGATCATCGCCGTCGAGATGATGGCGGTGAAGCTCGAACAGGGCTGGAGCCGCGCACGCGCGGCGGCCTTCGCCTATACAAGCACGGCATTCCCGATGCTGACGGGCACGCTCGTCACGGTATCCGGCTTCCTGCCGATCGCGCTCGCGAAATCGAGCACCGGCGAATACACGCGATCGATTTTCGAGGTATCGGCGATCGCGCTGATCGTATCGTGGTTCGCGGCCGTCGTGCTGGTGCCGCTGCTCGGCTACCACATGCTGCCCGAGCAGGCGCATCGCGACGGTCACGCACACGGAGACGAGGTGTACGACACGGGCTTCTACCGCCGGCTGTCCGGGTGGATCTCGGCTTGCATCGAGCGGCGCTGGGTGGTGCTCGGCGTCACCGCCGTGCTGTTCGCGATCGCGATGGCCGCGTTCACGCGCGTGCCGCAGCAGTTTTTCCCGAATTCGGAGCGGCCCGAACTGCTCGTCGACATGCGCTTGCCGGAAGGCGCCTCGTTCGAGGCCACCCTGCGCGAGGCAAAACGGCTCGAAAAGGCGCTCGACGGTCGACCCGAAATCGACCACGTGGTCGATTTCGTCGGCACCGGCGCGCCGCGTTTCTATCTGCCCCTCGACCAGCAGCTTCAGCAGCCGAACTTCGCGCAGTTCGTGATCACGGCCAAGGACGTCGAGACGCGCGACCGGCTGTCGCACTGGCTCGAATCGACGCTCGCCAGCCGGTTCCCGACCGTGCGCACCCGCGTCGCGCGGCTCGAGAACGGGCCGCCCGTCGGCTTCCCGATCAAGTTCCGGGTCAGCGGCGACGACATCGCCGCCGTCCGCGGCATCGCGGAAAAAGTGGCGGACAAGGTGCGCGCCGACGCCCGCACGCGCAACGTGCAGTTCGACTGGGACGAGCCGGCCGAGCGGTCGGTCTCGTTCGAGATCGACCAGCTCAAGGCACGCCAGCTCGGCGTGACGTCGGAAGACGTGTCGGGCTTTCTCGCGATGACCCTGTCCGGCTACACCGTCACGCAGTATCGCGAGCGCGACAAGCTCATCGACGTCGATCTGCGCGCGCCGAAGAGCGAACGGATCGATCCGTCGAAGCTCACAGGCCTGGCGATCCCGACGCCGCACGGCCCCGTGCCGCTCGGCACGATCGGCCACGTGCGCGACACGCTCGAATACGGCGTGATCTGGGAACGCGATCGTCAACCGACCGTCACCGTGCAGGCCGACGTGCGCGGCGAAGCGCCGAGCATCGGCGTGACGCGCGACATCGACGCCGCGCTGGCCACGGTGCGCGCCTCGCTGCCGGCCGGCTACCGGATCGAGATCGGCGGCGCGGCCGAGGAAAGCATGAAGGGCCAGACCTCGATCAATGCGCAGATGCCGATCATGATCATCACGGTGCTGACGCTGCTGATGATCCAGCTCAAGCGCTTCTCGCGCACCTTCATCGTCGTGCTGACGGCGCCGCTCGGCCTGATCGGCGTGGTCGCCGCGCTGCTGCTGTTCGGCAAGCCGTTCGGCTTCGTCGCGCTGCTCGGCGTGATCGCGATGTTCGGGATCATCATGCGCAACTCCGTGATCCTGGTCGACCAGATCGACCAGGACATCGCGGCCGGGCATCCGCGTTTCGCCGCGATCGTGGGCGCAACCGTGCGCCGCTTCCGGCCGATCATGCTGACCGCCGCCGCGGCCGTGCTCGCGCTGATTCCGCTGCTGCGCTCGGGCTTCTTCGGCCCGATGGCCACGGCGCTGATGGGTGGCATCACGATCGCGACGGTGCTGACCATCTTTTTCCTGCCGGCCCTCTATGCGACCTGCTTCAAGGTGCGCAGCGACGAACGCGAGTCGTGCGCAATGACCGTCGCACCCTCGGAGACATGCTGATGACATTCCCTCGTATCACATCGGTGCTCGCCGCGAGCGCGGCGCTCGGCCTGAGCGGCTGTGCAATGGCGCCGAGCAGCACGCCGCCCGCGATGCCGTCGCCGGCACACTACGGCGCGATGCCTCAGGCGCCGCGCACCGTCGAAGCGGCAGGTGTCACGCAGCAATTCGACGTCGGCGCCGCCCCCGTCCCGCAATGGTGGCGCCTGTATCGCTCCAGCGCGCTCGACGCGCTGGTCGACGAAGGCCTGCGCGCGAACCCGACGCTGGCCACAACGGAAAAGACGCTCGCCGCCGCGCAGGAGGAACTGCGCGCGCAGATCGGCGCGTCGACGCTGCCGTCGATCGACGCGAACGCGCAGGTCGCCCGCACGCGCACGCCGGACATTTCCGGCGCAGGTGCGCAAAACCTGCGCTACAACGTCTTCGTCGGGCAACTGCAGGCGCATTACACCTTCGACCTGTTCGGCGCCACGCGGTACGCGAATGCGGCGAGCGCCGCACGCGTCGACGTGCGCGGTTGCGAGCTCGAAGCGGCGCGGCGCGCGCTGGCGGCCAACATCGTCGGCACGGCCATCGGCGCCGCGGCGCTCGACCGCCAGATCATGCTGACCGAACGCCTGGTCGCCGTCGCCCAAGCGACCGCGCTCGAAGACCAGCAGCGCCAGGCGCTCGGCGCGGTGTCCCGCGTGCAGGCGCTGGCGTCGACACAGGATGCGGCGTCGCTGACCGCGACGCTGCCGCCGCTGCGCCAGCAACGCGCGCGCGCCGTTCACGCCCTTGCGATCCTGCTCGGCCGCACGCCCGACGCGCCGCCGCCGATTCCCGCTTTCACCGGGCTGTCACTGCCGGAGCACGTGCCCGTCGCCGTGCCGTCCGACCTGCTGAAGGCGCGCCCCGACATTCGCGCGGCCGCGGCAGCCGTGAAGGCCGCATCGGCCGACGTCGGCGAAGCGACCGCGCAGTTGTTCCCGAGCCTCTCGCTCACCGCAACGATGGGGCGCGGCGGCTTCAGCTGGCCAGCGCTGTTGTCGGGCGCCGGCGGGCTGTGGGCGGTCGGCGCCGGGCTGTCGCAGCCGATTTTCCACGGTGGCGCCCTGCTGGCTCACCGACGGGCGTCGCGCGATGCGTACGACGCGGCGCTGCTGCAGTACAAGGCGACGGTGCTGTCCGCGTTCGGCGATGCCGCGGATTCGCTCGCCGCGCTGGACAACGACGCGCAAGCGCTGGCCGCGAACGAACTCGCGGCGCGCGCGGCCGGCGAGGCCTTCCGTGAAACGGTGCAGCGCCGCACGCTGGGTGCCGTTCCGATGACCGCGCAACGGGCGAGCGAGCAGCGCTATCTGAACGCGGATCTCGATGCGGTGCGTGCCGCGAGCCGCCGAATGACCGATACGGCGGCGCTCCTGCAGGCGATGGGCGAACTGCCGCCCGAGACCGGCACGACGGTCGCGGCCCGGCAATAGCCGCCGTTTGCGTCGACGGACCGGTCGCGCGCCTTCGGGCCGCACCGGGCCGAACCTCGATGCCCGATGCCCGGCGTATTGCACGTCCCGCGGCGTCCGGCCTCCGTTACCCGCATGACCGATTCCCGATGAAACCCGATAACCTGGTCGCCTGTCACGAATGCGACCTCCTGCTTCAGCGTCCGCCGCGCCTGCGCGCGCTGACGGCGCGCTGCCCGAGGTGCCGCGCCCGCGTGAGCGGCGCCGCGCACGGCCGCCGCTCACTCGACCGGCTGTGCGCATTGACGCTTGCCGCGCTGCTGACCTGTTGCATCGCGCAAGCCTTCCCGATCGTCGCGCTCGATGCGGCCGGCATCGCGACGCGCGCGACGCTCGGCGACGCGGTGCTCGCGCTATGGTCGAACGGCCAGCCGGTGGTGGCCGTGCTGGTGTTCTGCACGACGATGCTGTTCCCGCTGATGGAGCTTGCCGCGTGGCTGTACCTGCTCGTGCCATTGCGCGCAGGCCGCGTACCGAGGCGCTTCGCGGCGGTCCTGCTCGGCACTCGGCTGTTGCAGCCGTGGAGCATGGTGGAAGTGCTGATGCTCGGCGTACTGATCACGATCGTCAAGATGACGAGCCTCGCGCACGTGCTCGCCGAGCCCGCGCTGTTCGCGTTCGGCGCGCTCACCGTGATGCTCGGCATGCTGTCGTCGATCGACCCGGTCCGCCTGTGGGAAGCGCGCGACGAACTCGTCGCGCTGCAGCCGGACGGCGCCGCGCGCACGACACCGCCCTGCCCCGACATGACGCATCACGCCGCGTCCCGATCGACCGAAGGACCGACGCGCATGACGGCTCGCGCGGCGGGATTGGTCACCTGTCACCACTGCGCGCGTGTGCAGCCGGCACATGCGTCCGACCCGCGCTGCACGCGCTGCGGTTCGCGGCTGCACGCGCGCCGCCCGCACAGTGCGGCCCGCACGGGCGCGCTCGCCGCCGCCGCCGCACTGCTCTACGTCCCGGCGAACCTGTTGCCCGTCATGCACGCGACGTCGCTCGGCCGGGCCGAGGACGACACGATCCTCGGCGGCGTCGCGTACTTCTGGACATCCGGCGACTGGGCGCTCGCCGTCATCGTGTTCATTGCAAGCGTGCTCGTGCCGATGCTCAAGCTCGCGATCCTCGCGTTGCAGGCAATCGCCGCCTACCGCGGCGTGCAATGGCGGCCGCTCGAACGCGCCCGGCTGCACCGCCTCGTCGAGCGCGTGGGCCGCTGGTCGATGCTCGACGTGTTCGTCGTCGCGCTCACGATCGCGCTCGTGCATTTCGGCTCGTTCGCCGACATCACGCCCGGCCCCGGCGCGCTCGCGTTCGGCGCCGTGGTCGTGCTGACGATGGTCGCGTCGATGCAGTTCGATCCGCGGCTCATCTGGGACGGCGCGCCACGCCCGGCTACCGGCCGCCGCCAACCCTGAACGGGCGCCAGCCCGCCCATTCCTTTCGTATTTCAGAACGATGTCTCCTTTCGATATTCCTCCGCCCGAGATCCGGCCGTACAGCCGCTGGATCCCGTCCCTCGTCTGGATCGTGCCGCTCGTATGCGCACTGATCGGGCTGTCGCTCGTGATCCGGACCGTCGCCGCGACCGGCCCGACGATCACGGTCACGTTCGCCAACGCCGATGGCCTCGAAGCCGGCAAGACCAAGGTCCGCTACAAGGACGTCGATATCGGCTCGGTCCGGACCATCACGCTCACCCCCGACTTCAAGCGCGTGATCGCGAGCATTCAGCTGACGCGCGATGCAGCGCGGTTCGCGAACCGCGACACGCGCTTCTGGGTCGTTCGGCCGCGCGTCGGCGCTACGGGGATTTCCGGGCTCGGCACACTGCTCTCCGGGGCGTACATCGGCGCGGATCTCGGCCGCTCCCCGCAGAAGCAGACCGACTTCACCGGTCTCGAGACACCGCCCCCCGTCACCGCCGACCAGCAGGGCCGCCGCTATCTGCTGCATGGCGACTCGCTCGGCTCGGTCGACATCGGCTCGCCGCTGTTCTATCGGCATCTGCAGGTCGGCCAGGTCGTCGGCTTCTCGCTCGACAAGGACGGGACCGGCGTCGACGTGCAGGCGTTCGTGAAGGCGCCCTACGACAAGTACGTCGGTACCAACACGCGCTGGTGGCACGCGAGCGGCGTGGATCTGCGGCTCGATTCGAGCGGACTGAAACTCAATACGCAATCGCTGGCGACGGTGATCGTCGGCGGCCTCGCATTTCAGTCGCCGCCCGGCCAGCCGGAGGCGCCGCAGGCAGCCGACAACGCGCCGTTCCGGCTCGCATCCGACGAAGCCGACGCGATGCGCGACCCCGACGGCACGCCGCTGATGGTCGTCATGCGCTTCGACCAGTCGCTGCGCGGGCTCGCGGTCGGCGCGCCGGTCGATCTGCGCGGCATTGCGCTCGGCCAGGTCACGAGCATCGGCATCGAGTACAACGAGCACGCGCGCAACTTCAGCATGAAGGTCACGATGGCGCTGTATCCGTCGCGACTGAGCCGGCGCAGCGATACGGCGCTGCCCGCGCCCGATACGGCAGGCGGCCACGAACTGCTCGAACACCTGGTCGTGCAGGGGCTGCGCGGGCAACTGCGCACCGGCAGCCTGCTGACCGGCCAGCTCTACGTGGCGCTCGACATGTTCCCGAAGGCGCCGCGCGCCAACGTGGACGTGCGCCATACGCCGGTGGAGCTTCCGACCGTGCCCAACACGCTCGACGAACTCCAGGTGCAGATTGCCGACATCGCGCGCAAGCTCGACCAGGTTCCGTTCGACCGGATCGGCAACAATCTGAACGGCGCACTGGCGCATGCGAACCAGTTGTTCGGCCACCTCGACGAGCAGGTGGTACCGCAAGCACATGACACGCTGGCCGCCGCCCAACGCACGTTCAACGCGGCGGAGTCGACGTTACGGCAGGATTCGCCGATGCAGTCGGACGTACATGACGCGATGCAATCGCTCACGCAGACGCTCCAGTCGTTGAACGCGCTCGCCGACTATCTGCAGCGTCATCCGGAGTCGCTGCTGTTCGGCAAGAAGGGAGAACAGCAATGAAAGCGCGATCGTTTCATCGGCTTCGCATGCCGTTGCGCATCACGACGTGCGTCGCACTGGCCGTGCTGAGCGCCTGCACGTCGCCGCCCGTGCACTTCCATACCCTCGCGATGACGGACAGTGCCGGCAGCGATGCTGTTGCGTCACCTCCCCCATGGCTGATCGACATCCAGGCCGTGCACGTCACGGCGCCGGCGGACGGCAACCGGTTCGTCGTGCAAAGCGGACCCGGCCGGGTCGATATCCTCGAGCAGGAGCGCTGGGCCGCGCCGCTCGGCGACGAGCTGCGCGACGGGCTGTCGACGCGCGTCGCCTCCCGGCTAGGCACGATCGATGTTCACCGCGTCGCCCATACTGCCGACGCACCCGTCTACAGGGTCACGGTCAACGTCCAGCGTATCGAGTCGTGGCCTGCGTCGCACGTGCTGCTCGATGCGACGTGGAGTGTGAGTTCCGGGGCCGGGCAGCCGGTGCTGACGTGCCGCAGCGTCATTCGGGCCGGCGCATCGGCGGGCTACGACGCGCTCGTCGATGCGCATCGCCATGCGCTCGATATGCTCGCGCTCGACATCGCCGCGGTCATTCGTGCGGAAGCGACACGCGCGGCGCCGCGCGCCGGATGCCGCACGGGAACACTCGACAACAACCCAGGATGAAACCCACCCGCCTCACACGCGAGCAACGCAGGCTCGACACCCGCGAGCGGCTCATCGCCACCGCTCGCGCTCTATTCATCGCGAAAGGTTTTGCCGATACAAGCGTCGAACATATCGCCGAGTGCGCTGGTTATACGCGCGGCGCGTTCTATGCGCACTTCGAACACAAGCGCGAACCGTTGATCGAGATCCTGCGCCGCGACCGTGATCGAATGATCTCGATGATTCGGCTGGCGGCGCCGGTGGACGGCGGTGACGGCACCGCCGCCGACTACGCGGACATCGCCACCGGCTGGGAATGTTTCCCGCTGTGGGTCGAGGTGCACCTGTACGCACTGCGCGATGCCGGATTCCGGCAGATCATCGACCACATGCATGCCGAACTGTCCGCGCTACCGGACGCGGCGGGCACCTCGGACCGCATGGCCGAATGGGCGGCAGTGCTCGGCGTCGCGCTGTTGCGTGCTGGCGCGCGGTGCCCACGGCGCAACGAGCCGACGTAGGACGCCGCGATACGCACGCCGGCCGGGCGGTCGCCACGAGTGTCCGCGCAATGACGGACACCAACCCTTCCACAAGGGCCGCCTGTCAAATGGGCGCACGCTGCTTTATCCCGTTCAGAACCGATACCCCAACGACACGAAGGTCGTGATCGGATCGATCTTGATCCGCGTCGAACTCGTCACGGTTCCGACCGCGGATCGCGTGCTCAGGTCGGCTTTTGTCGACAACCACACGTAGGCGACCGACACACCGACCGACCAGTGCGAATCGATGTTGTACGTCAGCCCGGCGTTGACGATCGGCGCGAACGAATGGCTCAGCGTCACCGACGTGGGGCCTTCAAGACGGTTGCCGAGCGTCGGCGAATACAGGAATGCGCCACTCGCGACCTTGTTGCTCAGTTGTACGTCCCGGAACCACACATAGGTCAGGCCCGCGCCAACGTAAGGCCGAAAGCGGGCCGACGGTTCGCCGAAATGGTATTGCGCAAGAATCGCCGGGCTCCACGCGCTAGCCGTTCCCAGTTCACCGAGTGACGACAGGGAGCCGGTGCCGCTCAGATGCAATTTCGGCGGAATGCCCAGAATCGTCTCGAGTGCGATGTGATCGGTGACGAAATAGGTTGCCGTCAGCGCGAACGTATCCGTATCCGCCACGCTCGCGCCGCTGCCCGCCACCGTGCTCGAGCGTCCGAGTGCATTCACCGTCAACGGTTCGCTCGAATCCTGCGGCGCCATGTGAAGCCATCCAGCGTTCATGACCCACTGACCCGCCGATTGTGCTCGGGCGCACGATATCGCCGCGATCGACAGAAGAATGGCCGCGCTCGTATGTTTCATGTTGTCTCCAATTGTTGTGATGTGCAGAAAGGCGCCACCGGCGAAACGGCGGCAAGCGTCACCGCCGGGCGGAAGTCATCCGCCAGGCATGCGCGTTCGGGGTTCCAGACGAAACGGGATTCAGCGGTCCCTGAGCCGGTCGATCAACCGGACGCTCGCGCCGGCCGCCGCGCGCCGGAGCGAAGTCAACGGGCCGCTGTCGTGCGGCGGCTTACTGGCGACGCGCTCCGCATCGCCGGCCAAGCGCGGGAACAGGCGCAGCGCGTTGCCGCGCTCGATGCCGGCGCGCGCGTGGGCGTCCCAGACAGGCGACCGTTCGAGCGTATCGCGCTGCATCGCGGTCACCGGCGCCGGCGCGAACGGGAAATCGCTGCCGAACAGGACCTGTGACGGCTCGACCAGTTCGCGCAACGCGGCCTGCGGATACGCGGCAGGCGACAGTGCCGTGTCGAAGTGAAAGCGCCTGATGTAAGTGAGCGCGCCGGCCGGTACCGCCGAAAGGTATTCCGGCATCAGGTTGGCCAGCGACACGCGCCACGCGACGTAAGGCAGGAATCCGCCCGCGTGCGCGAGAATCCAGCGAATATTCGGGTAACGCTCCAGCGTCCCCGTCAGCATCAGGTTGACCGCCGCGCGCGTCGTATCGCACAGAAACTCGATCAGGAAGCCGGGCGCACCGAGCCCGAGCGACTCGCTCGTCCGATGCAGGTTCGGGTGCACGAACACGACCGCCTGGCGGCGATCGAGCTCGGCCATCAGTTCGTCGAATTCCGGCGCTCCGAGAAACTTTCCTTCCGTACTACCCAGCAACACGACGCCGTCCGCTTTCAGCACGTCGAGCGCGTGAACGGCTTCCGCACAGGCCAGTTCGGTAAACGGCATCGGCAGAACCGCGAACGAACCGAAGCGGCCGGGATGCGCATCGCAAAGCTGCGCCGCAAATTCGTTACATTGACGTGCGAGCGTGCGCGCTGCTTCGAGGTCGCCGAAATACACACCCGGCGCCGAGATCGACAGCAGCGCCGCCTGAATGCCGTTCTCGTTCATCACGTCGAGCGACGCTTGCGCATGCCATTCCGGCAATGCCGCGCCGGCGACCTTCTGAATGCCCTGCCTCGACAACGCATCGCGATAGGCCGGCGGAACGAAATGATGATGGACGTCGATTCGGTGCACGATCAGCTCCGGCATGAAACGTATGATATGGATGACGAAATATATTTAAAGCGTGTCGTTTCGGTATCGAAACGCCGCCTACCTACGTCGCCGCTCGGGATGCGTCCCGGGCGTTCGACAGATCCAGCGCCACGTCGACGATCATGTCTTCCTGACCGCCCACCATGCCGCGCCGCCCTAGTTCGACGAGGATATCGACCGTACCGAGATCATATTTCCGGGCAGCCAGTTCAGCATGGCGCAGAAAGCTGGAATACACGCCGGCATAACCGAGCGCAAGCGTCTCCCGGTCGACGCGCACCGGGCGGTCCTGCAGCGGCCGGACGATATCGTCCGCCGCATCCATCAGCCGGTACAGATCCGTGCCGTGACGCCAGCCGAGGCGCTCGGCTGCCGCGACGAATACCTCGAGCGGTGCGTTCCCCGCCCCGGCTCCCATTCCCGCCAGGCTCGCGTCCACACGATCGCACCCTTCCTCGACCGCGACGATCGAGTTCGCCACACCGAGACTCAGGTTGTGGTGCGCGTGAATGCCCACCTCGGTGTCGGGTTTCAGCACATCCTTGAACGCGCGGACGCGGTCGCGCACGTCATTCATGTTCATCGCACCGCCGGAATCCACGACGTAGCAGCAGGTCGCGCCATAGCTTTCCATCCGCTTCGCCTGCTCGGCCAGGCCGGCGGGCGTGTGCATGTGACTCATCATCAGGAAGCCCACGGCCTCCATGCCGAGTTCACGCGCGAATTCGATGTGCTGGCGGGAAATGTCGGCTTCCGTGCAATGCGTGGCGACCCGCACGATGCGTGCGCCCGCGTCGTACGCGGCACGGAGATCGTGCACGGTGCCGATACCGGGCAGCAGCAGCGTGGCGACCTTCGCGTGGGTGACGACCTCGGCGACGGCCGCGATCCATTCCGGGTCGGTATGCGCGCCGAAACCATAGTTGAAGCTGCCGCCCTGCAGGCCGTCGCCATGCGCGACTTCGATCGAATCGACCCGCGCGGCATCGAGCGCCGTCGCGATCTGCCGCGCCTGCGCCACGCTGTACTGGTGACGAATCGCGTGGCTGCCATCACGCAGCGTCACATCGGAGATATAGACCTTCTTGTCCATGGGCGGCGTTCTCACGTTGCGTCGCGCAGCATGCGGGCGGCGACCTGTTCGGCCATCGCCCGGGCCGCGCTCGTCATGATGTCGAGGTTGCCGGCGTAGGCCGGCAGATAGTGGGCGGCCCCCTCGACTTCGAGGAAGATCGAAGTCTTGAGGCCCGACATGCGTTCGCCGACACCCGGAATACGAATCGGCCGATCGGATTCGATGCGATCGAACTGCACGCGCTGCTTCAGGCGGTAGCCCGGCACGTACGACTGCACCGCGTCCACCATCCGCGCGACCGAGGCCTCGATGCGCGCTTCGTCGGCGAAATCGCTGAGCGTGTATACCGTATCGCGCATCATGAGCGGTGGCTCGGCCGGATTGAGCACGATGATCGCCTTGCCTCTTGCCGCGCCGCCGACCGTTTCGATCGCGCGCGCCGTCGTCTCGGTGAACTCGTCGATGTTGGCACGCGTGCCCGGTCCCGCGCTCCGGCTCGAGATCGATGCGACGATCTCGCCGTAGTGGACGTTGGTGACCTGCGACACCGCCGCGATCATGGGGATCGTCGCCTGTCCGCCGCACGTCACCATGTTGACGTTGGGTGCATCCAGATGGCGCGCGCCGTTGACCACCGGAATGCAGTACGGACCGATCGCCGCCGGCGTCAGGTCGACCACGCGGATGCCGGGCCTGATCGTGCGCAGGAACGCATCGTTGTACGCGTGGGCCGATGCAGACGTCGCATCGAACACGATGTCGATGTCGGCAAACGCGGGCATCCGCGCGAGCCCCTCGACGCCTTCGTGCGTCGTGGCGACGCCCATCCGGGCTGCACGCCCCAGCCCGTCCGACGCGGCGTCGATCCCGACCATCGCACCCATCTCGATATGTTCGCCGTGCCGCAGGATCTTGATCATCAGATCCGTGCCGATGTTGCCGCTGCCGATGATGCCAACCTTGAGTTTCCTGCTCATTGAGCGGCTCCTGTGACGAGACGGCAATGCACGCTGCCGAGCGCGCCGATTTGCGCGTGAATCGCGTCCCCGCTCGCCACCGCCACCATCGGGCCAAGCGCACCGGACAGGATCACGTCACCTTCACGCAGGCCCTGTCCATGACGCGCCATCGTACGAGCGAGCCAATAGACCGCGCGCAACGGATGGCCAAGGCAGGCTGCACCGACGCCGGTCGAGACGACGTCGCCGTGCTTGGTCATCGTCATGCCGAGCTCGCCGAGCGAAAGCCGGCCGAGCGACACCGGCTGATGGCCGAGCACGTACGCGCCGCACGACGCATTGTCGGCGACGGTGTCCTCTAGCGTGATCCGCCAGTCGGCGATTGCACTGTCGACGATCTCGAGCGCCGGCAACGCATAGGCCAGCGACGACACGACGCGGCTGTAGCTCGGTGCGTGGTCGTCGAGATCGCGACCGACGACGAACGCGACCTCGGCCTCGATCTTCGGTTGCAGCAAGCGATCCATCGGCACGTCGTCGCCGTCGAGATACTCCATGTCGTCAAACAGCACGCCGAAGTCAGGTTGGTCGACGCCGAGTTGCCGCTGCACCGCGAGCGATGTCAATCCAATCTTCCTGCCGATGATGCGCGCGCCGGCAGCGGTTCGCGCCGCCGTGTTCGCTTCGGCCACCGCATAGGCGGCAGCGAGCCCGGCAATGCCGAACCGCTCGGCAATCGGTTCGACCGGAGTGCGCGTCGCGCGCGCATTGCGCAGTGCGTCGGCGGCGGCATGAATACGGGAATCGTCAGGTAAGGGACACATGATTGGCGGAATGAAAGAGTCGGAATTCAGGCAGCCCTGGCGAACGACGCCGCATCGGCCGGCACGGCCGCGCGGGTACCGCCGCCCGTATTCGGCACGCCGAGCTGGTCGCGCAGGCGCGTCACCGTGCGATCGAGTTCGGTCACGGGTACGACGGCGAATACGAACCGGTCCGGCCTGAGGATCGCCACGGCCTTGTCGCGAAACCCCGCCTTCGCGAACCACGCGATCATGTTGCCGTCAATGTCCTCGACCTCGGGTGCGCCACCGTTGCGGTTGTCGCGCTCGACGCCCTCGAGCCCCTGCGGACGTCCTCCGTACGGATAGAGCGTGACGTACCGCACCGACAACGCCTGCAGCACTTCAGCGGACGCGGCATCCAGATACCGGGACGGATCAACGTTCAGGCCAACGAGCGAAAATCCGCGCCCGAGCACGTCGTCCATCCGCTGCCTCGCGCCGTCGAACCGGCGCACTTCGGGTTGCGGGGCAAGCGCCCCCTCCGGGCCGTTGCGGCGGCGCCGCGGCAGCCCGATGTACGCGTTCTTCCTGTACACGGGCGCCGGCTTGAAACCGCCCTCCTGAAACCAGCGCCTGAGCGGCGGGATCATCCGGATGACCGCGAGCGACGTGTCGCGCACGAACGTGCCCAGCGGATTGCGTACGGATACGACATTCTTCAGCAGCACGGACACGTCGATCATCGCCTTGGCGTGCGCGTGGCGCTCCGACTGGTAGGTGTCCAGTAGTGCATCGCCGGCGGCGCCGCGCAGCACGAGGTCGAGCTTCCACCCGAGGTTGTACGCGTCGCGCACGCCGGAGCTGGCACCCTGCCCCATGAACTGCGGCGTCATGTGCGCCGCGTCGCCCGCGAGCATCACGCGGCCGATCCGCCATTTGGCCGCGATCAGCGCATTGAACGTATAAACGAGCTTGCGCTTGACGACGAACTGGTCCGGATCGACGAACCGGGACAGGTACGCGCGCACCGTCTCCGGTCGCTCCATGTTCTCTTTCGTTTCACCGGGCATCAGCATGAATTCGAAGCGGTGAAACTTGTCGGGCTGCACGCAGCTCACGACCGGCAGCTTTGGGTCGACGACGAAATTGAAGTACGGCAGGTGGCGCAGTGCGTCCGTTCCGGGCTTGCGCTCGATATCCACGACGAGCCACGGTTCGGGAAAGCTCTTGCCGGCCATGTCGATGCCGAGTCGCGTGCGCACGATGCTGCGCCCGCCGTCCGCTCCGACCATGTACCGCGCCCGCAGCGATTGCACATCGGGTTCCGCACTCAAGCGCGTACGCGCATCCGTGGCTTCGCTGAAGCGCGCATCGCGCGTGGCCTGGTGCACGATGTCGACGCGGTCGGCGTCCTGCGAGAAATCGACGACTTCGCGCCCGCGCCGGATCGTGACGTTCGGATAGCGCGACAGCGTGTCGGACAACGTCGTTTCGAGATACGGCTGATAGAAGAAATTGATGATCGGCCAGCCGAGCGGTCGCTTGCGCGGCATGTACTGCGTGATCGGCGTGCCGTCGGGGCGCACGAGCTGCACCGGCGTTTCCATCATCATGCGCGCCTGCAGTTCGTCGGCCACCGCCAGATGCTGGAAAATCCGCATGCATTCGTCGTCGGTATAAACAGCGCGGGCATTACCGTAAAACACCGGTTCGCGCTCGAGCACGACGACGCGGTGGCCCGCCTGGCCGAGCAGGTGTGCGAGCACCAGGCCGGTCGGCCCCAGCCCCACGATCGCGACGTCGCACGCATCGTCCTGATGCACTACGCTCATGTTTGGTCTCCCTGGATGATGAATTCCGGATGCAGCAGCGACGCGAACGCGCGTCGCGCGCGGCCCAGCCGGGCGCGCAACGTCAGGTTCTCCGGGCGATGGCCCCACAGGCTGATCCCGCGGTAGGTCGTCGTGCTCCACGCGCGCTCGTCCACGACGATCGGGTTCCAGCCGAGTTCCATCTCGAAACCGGACGGCGTCTGCACATAGAACGAAAGCTCGCGGTCGTTCGGGTGCTGGCCGATCGCATTGGCGATCGGGTATCCCATCGACCTGCATCGCAAATAGGCCTGCGTCACATCGTCCAGTGACGCGCACTGGAGATTCAGGTGGTGAATCTGCGTGCGCAGCGGATTCAGGCGAATCCCGCGCGTCGCCGCGGTCGCGAGCGAATGGTGGCGCTCGTTCAGCCGCAGAAATGCGAAATCGAGATTCAGGCCGTCGATCTTGTCCTCGATTTCGTCGGACAGGCGCGCGTCGAATACCTTTTTCCAGAACGCCTGCATCGCTTCCGGCTGACGCGTCGTGATCGCGACGTGCCCGAGGCCCGATGCGCCTGTCACGAATCCGCTTGCCTTCATCTGCAACGGCGAATCGGTCAGCCCCGCGTCGGTGAACAACTCGGTGCGCAACCGCTTCGGTCCGGTGAAGTGCCAGAAGCGCGTCACCCCTCGCAACGCGGCTTCGTCCGCACTGCCCTGCAGCACCTCGATGCCGAACGCGGACAGCCGCTCGAACGCAAGCTTCAACGCCGCGTCGTCGGCCAGCTGCCAGCCGATCGCGGTGACGTCTTCCGCTTGTCCTTCATGAACGATCAAGCGGCGCTGATGCGCATCGATCCGGCAGGCGAGCAACGTGGGCTGCGGACGATCCGCATGCAGCCCTAGCCCCTCCGTGACGAACGTGCTCCAGGCGTCCAGTCGGACGGATTCGATCAGCAAATAGCCAAGACGCACGCGACCGAACAACGTGTCGGGCGAGGCCGGCGAGCTGGCGATGGTCGGCATGGCGACGCGCTCCACCTCAAACACGGCGGAAGACGGGCGCGTCGGCGCCGTCTTCGGCCAGAAATGCCACTACCATCGCGTTGAATTCGTCAGCGCGCTCCCACTGCACCCAGTGGCCGGTCTTGCTGAACAGGTGCACGTCGCAGTTCGGCATGCGCCGCTGCAGCGAGCGGGCACCGCTCGGTCGATTGACCTTGTCCTCCGTTCCCCACAACACGAGCGTCGGGTTTTGCACGCCGGCCAGACGCGGATCGCGCGTGAAGTCGAGTTTCCTGAATTGCGGAATGCCCTTGGGGCCGAGCAACGGCGGGCTGGCGACGACCTCCGGGTCGATACTGGACTGAAAGCGCTCCTGGAGCGTCGCATCGGATACCAGGCTGCCGTCGTAGACGAGGTCGCCCCGGATGAACGTCGCGAGTTTTTGCAATGTCGGGCCTTCGCCCTTGTAGTAATTCAGCAGACGCTTGAGGCCGGGCGTCGGCAACCCACGCGTCGTATCCACGCCGCCGGGCCCCATCAGCACGAGACGGCCGACCGCTGCCGGCCGCTCGATCGCCATGCGCAACGCGCAGGCGCCACCCAGCGAGTTGCCGAGGATGTGCGCGCGCTCGATACGCAGCGCATCGAGCATCCCGAGCATGCTCGCAGCCAGGTCGCCGAACGGGTCACCGCGATCCAGGCCCTTCGTCGATTTGCCATAGCCGGGCATGTCGGGCACGACGACGCGGTGGACGCACGCGAGCGCACCGACATTGCGCGCGTAATTGGACATGCCGGAAGCGCCGGGGCCGCCGCCGTGGAGCATGAGCACCACCGGGCCCTCGCCCGCTTCGGTAAAGGAAATGGTTCGCGCACCGACTCGAACGGTGCGTTGGGTCATTGCGTGAGTCATGAACGGGGCATTCACGGCGGAGTCGCTCCAGACGGTTGATCAGGCTTGCTTGTTTTAATAATGAGATATTTGTCATCGTGACAATATACTCGTTTTCACCTAGCCAGCCGGAGCGTCTGTTGCGTCGCCGTATAATTCCCGCCATGAATGAAACGACCGTTGACCATCGGACCCGCGTCGCGGCGGAGCGACGCGAACGCATGCGCGCCCGCCTGATCGAA
>NZ_JAAGPC010000114.1:0-27747 GCF_017104595.1 Burkholderia sp. Tr-20390
CAAGCGCAGCAGCCGACGCGTGCGCCGCGCAAGGAGGGTGCGGCCAAGGGTGCTCGCAAGCCGGCGGCCAAGCGCGAAGGCGCGGCCAAGGCTCAGGGCGGCCAAGGCGGCCAGGGCCGTCGCGGCAGCGCGCCGAAGGTTGAAAGCGGTGCGGCAAAGGCGGAGGGCGATGCGTCCCAGGACGAACTGTTCGCCTACGTGACGTCGCCGGCATTCGACGCGGACAACTCCGCGGGCGGTAGCGGCGTGCGTGCACCGATGCTGCGTCGCGGCCGTAGCCAGCCGGCGAACAAGCGCGTGCTGTCGCCGGACGACGACGCGCCGAAGCTTCACAAGGTGCTGGCGGAAGCGGGCATGGGCTCGCGCCGCGAAATGGAAGAACTGATCGTCGCCGGCCGCGTGTCGGTGAATGGCGAGCCCGCGCACATCGGCCAGCGCATCATGCCGACCGACCAGGTGCGGATCAACGGCAAGCCGGTCAAGCGCAAGCTGCCGAACAAGCCGCCGCGTGTGCTGCTGTACCACAAGCCGACGGGCGAGATCGTCAGCCACGCGGATCCGGAAGGCCGTCCGTCGGTGTTCGACCGCCTGCCGCCGATGAAGACGGCGAAATGGCTCGCGGTGGGCCGCCTCGACTTCAATACCGAAGGTCTGCTGATGCTGACGACTTCGGGTGACCTCGCCAACCGCTTCATGCACCCGCGCTACAGTGTCGAGCGCGAGTACGCGGTGCGCGTCGTCGGCGAGCTGGCCGAAGGCATGCGGCAGAAGCTGCTGCACGGCGTCGAGCTCGATGACGGCCCGGCGAACTTCCTGCGCATCCGCGACGGCGGCGGCGAAGGCACGAACCACTGGTATCACGTTGCGCTGGCAGAAGGCCGCAACCGCGAGGTGCGCCGGATGTTCGAGGCGGTCGGTCTGATGGTGAGCCGCCTGATCCGTACGCGTCACGGCCCGATTCCGCTGCCGCGCGGCCTGAAGCGCGGTCGCTGGGAAGAGCTCGACGACACGCAGGTGCGCAAGCTGATGGCGACCGTCGGCCTGAAGGCGCCGACCGAGGAGAAGGGCAAGCGCGGCGGTGCCGGCCAGGCAGAGCGTCGCCAGCCCGATCCGATGCAGACGTCGATGGGCTTCATCGGCCGAGAGCCGGTGCTGACGACACACGGGCAGCTGGATCAGCCGCGTCGCGGCGGCGGTCGTCGCGGCGGGCCGGGCCTGCCGGGTCTGAGCGGCTACGGCAGCCTGCCGGTCGCGCCGTCGGGCTACGGCAATCGCGCCGGCGGCGGCCGGGATGGCAACCGTGCGGGCGGAGGCGGGCGCGATGGCAATCGCGCTGGCGGTGGCCGTGGCGATGTCGACGGCAACCGCGCATCGTATGGCGCAGGCCCCAAGCGCGACGGCGCGGGCCCCAAGCGCGGCGGCAGCAAGGGCGGTAACCGCAACCCGAACGGCAATCGTGCCGAGGGTGCCGGCAACGGCGGCGGCCCGCGTGGCGGTCAGCGTCCGCAGCGCAGCCGCACGCGCAGCCGCTGAGCAATCAGGCATGCGGTGCAAGGCCGCCGGTGTGACGGCCGGATCGGTATCCGGCCGGTCTTGTCGGCGCGAGGCATTGCGTTTATTGCTTTCGACTGTATATATGTCACGCGGTGCTGGATGGCCGCTGGCATGACCGATCTCCGGCTTGCCGTCATGGCGCCGGTTGATCGTGCAGCCCGATTTCGCATTTTTGGGCCGTAAAGGCAGGCGACACGCTGCTTTTGCCGGCTGGCTTGGCGTTTGCGCCAAAAATCGCTATAATCGCGGAGTCGCTGGGCGTACGGATTCAATGTGCGGCTCAGGTGCGACCACCAGTAAGAAGATGGGCGTTCCGCCCATTTTTTTTTGCTGAAACGGTTAGGCATCTCGGGTAGCGCTTCCTGCGCCGGCTAAGGCGCGCGCCCGCGGGTGTAATCGCGAGCGGCGGGCGCGAACACCTGAGAGGACACAGTGCAACTGACGGAACTGATAGAAACCACGGTCACCGGGCTCGGCTACGAGCTGGTGGATCTCGAGCGCACCGGGCGCGGCATGCTTTGCATCTATATCGATCAGCCTGCCGGCATCTCGCTCGAAGATTGCGAAAAGGTCACGCGTCAGCTCCAGCACGTCTTGACGGTCGAAAACATCGATTACGAACGGCTCGAAGTCTCGTCCCCGGGGCTCGACCGCCCGTTGAAGAAGCTGGCCGACTTCGAGCGCTTCGCTGGCAGCGAAGTTTCCGTGACCTTGAAAAAGCCGCTGGACGGGCGCAAGACGTACCGGGGCATTCTGCACGCGCCGAATGGCGAAACGATCGGTTTGGAATTTGAGAGGAAGAAGGGCGAGGCGGCCATGCTGGATTTCACGCTGGCCGATATCGACAAAGCCCGCCTGATTCCGCAAGTTGACTTTAGGAGCCGCAAATAATGAGTCGCGAAGTGTTGATGCTGGTGGATGCGCTGGCGCGCGAGAAAAACGTCGACAAGGATGTGGTGCTGGGCGCCCTCGAGGCTGCGCTCGCGTCCGCTTCCAAGAAGCTGTTCGACGAAGGCGCCGAAATCCGCGTCCATATCGATCGCGAAAGCGGCGAGCACGAAACCTTCCGTCGCTGGCTCGTCGTGCCCGACGAGGCAGGCTTGCAGGAGCCGGATCGCGAGATCCTGCTGTTCGAAGCACGTGAGCAGAAGCCCGACGTCGAAGTCGGCGAGTATGTCGAGGAACCCGTTCCGTCGATCGAGTTCGGTCGCATCGGCGCGCAGGCGGCCAAGCAGGTGATCCTGCAGAAGGTGCGCGACGCCGAGCGCGAGCAGATCCTGAACGACTACCTCGAGCGGGGTGAAAAGATCATGACGGGTACGGTGAAGCGCCTCGACAAGGGCAACTTCATCGTCGAATCGGGCCGTGTCGAGGCGCTGCTGCGCCGCGATCAGCTGATCCCGAAGGAAAACCTGCGCGTGGGCGACCGCGTGCGCGCCTACATCGCGAAGGTCGACCGCACCGCGCGCGGCCCGCAGATCGAGCTGTCGCGTACGGCGCCCGAGTTCCTGATGAAGCTGTTCGAGATGGAAGTGCCGGAAATCGAGCAGGGCCTGCTCGAAATCAAGGCGGCTGCCCGTGACCCGGGCGTGCGCGCGAAGATCGGCGTCATCGCGTACGACAAGCGGATCGATCCGATCGGCACCTGCGTCGGCATCCGCGGTTCCCGCGTGCAGGCCGTGCGCAACGAGCTCGGTGGCGAAAACATCGACATCGTGCTATGGTCGGAGGATCCCGCCCAGTTCGTGATCGGCGCGCTCGCGCCGGCAGCTGTTCAGTCGATTGTCGTCGATGAAGAAAAGCACTCGATGGACGTCGTCGTCGACGAGAACGAGCTGGCTGTCGCGATCGGCCGCAGCGGTCAGAACGTTCGTCTTGCAGGCGAACTGACCGGCTGGCAGATCAACATCATGACGCCGGACGAATCCGCCCTGAAGCAGGGTGAAGAGCGTGACCGGCTGCGTGCACTGTTCATGGCGCGTCTCGACGTCGACGAAGAAGTTGCCGACATCCTGATCGACGAAGGCTTCACGAGCCTGGAAGAGATCGCGTACGTGCCGCTCAACGAAATGCTCGAAATCGAGGCGTTCGACGAGGACACCGTGCACGAACTGCGCAATCGCGCACGCGACGCGCTGTTGACGATGGCCATCGCGAACGAAGAAAAGGTCGAGAACGCAGCGCTGGATCTCAAGAGCCTCGACGGCATCACGCCGGAGCTGCTCGCGAAGCTGGCCGAACACGGCGTGCAGACGCGCGACGATCTCGCCGAGCTGGCTGTAGATGAACTGGTCGACATGACCGGGATGGAAGAGGATGCCGCTAAGGCGTTGATCATGAAAGCACGTGAACATTGGTTCCAGTGAGAAATGACCATGGCGCACTGATTTGATGGCGGCCGTATGGCCTGACCCGATGCTAACCGCAAGGAATCGGTCCTTGCACTAAGAGGAATGAATGGCGAGTAACAACGTAGCCCAATTTGCCGCGGAACTGAAAATGCCTGCTGGTGTGCTGCTCGAACAGCTGCAGGCAGCGGGCGTCCAGAAAGCGAGTGAAGACGATGCGCTGTCCGAAACGGACAAGGCGCGTCTGCTCGATCATTTGCGCAAGTCGCACGGCGCAACCGACGGCGACAAGCGCAAGATCACGCTGACCCGCAAGCATACGTCGGAGATCAAGCAATCTGACGCGACGGGCAAGGCTCGCACCATTCAGGTCGAGGTCCGCAAGAAGCGTACGTTCGTCAAGCGCGACGACGTGAGCGAGGGTGCGGAACAGGGTCAGGCGCAGGTCGCCGAAGCGGACGACGATGCGGAACTGAAGCGTCGCGAAGAAGAAGCGCGCCGTGAGGCCGAGCTGCTCGAGAAGCAGGCGCAGGAGCTTCGCGAGCGTCAGGAACGCCTCGAGCGCGAGGAAGCAGAGCGCCGCGCCCGCGAGGAAGCGGCTGAAGCCGAGCGTCGTCGCGCCGAGGAAGAGGCAGCGACGAAGCGTGCCGCGGCCGAAGCCGCGGCGGCACAGCAGCAGGCAGCCGCACAGCAGGCTGCTGCAGCCGAGCAGCAGGAAGCGGCCAGCACGCAGTCCGCGCAGGACGAAGCACGCGCAGCCGCCGAACGTGCGGCTCAGCGCGAAGCGGCGAAGAAGGCTGAAGACGCTGCCCGCGAGGCGGCGGACAAGGCGCGCGCCGAGCAGGAAGAGATCAGCAAGCGTCGTGCAGCGGCGGAAGCCGAGGCGCGTGCGATCCGCGAAATGATGAACACGCCGCGCAAGGCCGTGGTCAAGGCAGTCGAGCCGCCGAAGCCGGTCGAGCCGCCGAAGCCGGCCGAAGCGAAGGGCACGCTGCACAAGCCGGCAAAGCCGGAAGGTGCGCAGGCGCGTCCGGCCGTGAAGAAGCCGGCCGGTGCGGCAGCGCCGGCTACGACTGCGCCGGCAGGTGCGGGCGACCGCAACAAGAAGCCGGGCGCAGGCAAGGGCGGCTGGCAGGACGACGCGTCGAAGCGTCGCGGCATCAAGACGCGCGGCGATTCGAGCGGCGGTGTCGACCGCGGCTGGCGCGGCGGCCCGAAGGGTCGCGGCCGTCACCAGGACAGCTCGACGTTCCAGGCGCCGACCGAACCGATCGTTCGTGAAGTGCACGTGCCGGAAACCGTGTCGGTTGCCGACCTCGCGCACAAGATGTCGGTCAAGGCCTCCGAAGTCATCAAGGTGATGATGAAGATGGGCCAGATGGTCACGATCAACCAGGTGCTGGACCAGGAAACGGCGATGATCATCGTCGAAGAACTGGGCCACCGCGCGGTTGCCGCGAAGCTGGACGATCCGGAAGCGCTGCTCGTCGAAGGCGAAACCGGTACCGATGCGGAGCAACTGCCGCGTCCGCCGGTCGTCACGGTCATGGGTCACGTCGACCACGGCAAGACCTCGCTGCTCGACCACATCCGCCGCGCGAAGGTTGCAGCGGGCGAAGCGGGCGGCATTACGCAGCATATCGGCGCATACCACGTCGAAACACCGCGCGGCGTCATCACGTTCCTCGATACGCCGGGTCACGAAGCGTTCACGGCAATGCGTGCACGCGGCGCGAAGGCGACCGACATCGTGGTGCTGGTGGTGGCAGCCGACGACGGTGTGATGCCGCAGACGAAGGAAGCTATCGCCCACGCGAAGGCAGGCGGTGTGCCGATCGTCGTCGCGATCAACAAGATCGACAAGCCGGACGCGAATCTCGATCGCGTCAAGCAGGAGCTGGTCGCGGAAGGCGTCGTGCCGGAAGAGTACGGCGGCGATTCGCCGTTCGTGCCGGTTTCGGCGAAGACGGGCGCGGGTATCGACGATCTGCTCGAGAACGTGCTGCTGCAAGCCGAAGTGCTGGAACTGAAGGCACCGGTCGAGGCGCCGGCCAAGGGCATCGTGATCGAAGCGAAGCTCGACAAGGGCAAGGGCCCGGTCGCGACGATCCTGGTGCAGTCCGGTACGCTGAACCGAGGCGACGTCGTGCTGGCGGGTACGGCCTATGGCCGCGTGCGCGCGATGCTCGACGAAAACGGCAAGCCGACGAAGGAAGCCGGCCCGTCGATCCCGGTCGAAATCCAGGGTCTGTCGGAAGTGCCGGGTGCGGGCGAAGAAGTGATCGTGCTGCCGGACGAGCGCAAGGCGCGTGAGATCGCGCTGTTCCGCCAGGGCAAGTTCCGCGACGTCAAGCTTGCGAAGCAGCAGGCCGCGAAGCTGGAAAGCATGCTCGAGCAGATGGGCGAAGGCGAAGTGCAGAACCTGCCGCTCATCATCAAGGCGGACGTGCAAGGCTCGCAGGAAGCACTCGTGCAGTCGCTGCTCAAGCTGTCGACCGACGAAGTGCGCGTGCAGATCGTGCACAGCGCGGTGGGTGGCATCAGCGAAAACGACGTCAACCTCGCAACGGCATCGAAGGCGGTCATCATCGGCTTCAACACGCGTGCAGATGCGCAGGCGCGCAAGCTGGCCGAGTCGAACGGCATCGACATCCGTTACTACAACATCATCTATGACGCAGTGGATGAGGTGAAGGCGGCGATGTCGGGCATGCTGGCGCCGGAAAAGCGCGAAGTCATCACCGGCATGGTCGAGGTGCGCCAGGTCTTCAAGGTACCGAAGATCGGTGCAGTCGCCGGCTGTATGGTGACGGACGGTGTCGTCAAGCGCTCGTCGTCGGTGCGCGTGCTGCGCAACAACGTCGTGATCTTCACGGGCGAACTCGAATCGCTGAAGCGCTTCAAGGACGACGTGAAGGAAGTGAAGCAAGGCTTCGAGTGCGGTATGTCGGTGAAGAACTTCAACGACATCGTCGAAGGCGACCAGTTCGAAGTCTTCGAAGTGACCGAAGTCGCGCGTACGCTGTAACCCTCGCGCATCGGCTCATGGGCGGGGCAGGCTTGGGCCTGTCCCGCCCATTTTCATGGTGGCGCGCCAACACTGGCCGCCGCTTTATCCTGATAAACGGATCACGGATCGATCATGTCCAGGAAACGTACTTCCCCCAATCGCAACGTGCAGATCGCTGACCAGATTCAGCGCGATCTGTCGGAACTCATCATGCGCGAGGTCAAAGACCCGCGCATCGGCATCGTGACCATCCAGAGCGTGGAACTCACGCCGGATTACGCACACGCGAAGGTCTACTTCACCGCGTTGACCGGCGATCCGGACAAGACGCAGGAAGCGCTGAACCACGCGTCGGGTCACTTGCACAACCTGTTGTTCAAGCGCCTGCACATCCATACGGTGCCGACGCTGCACTTCCACTACGACCAGACGATCGAGAAGGCCGTGGAAATGTCGCGCCTGATCAAGGAAGCGAACTCGACGCGCGCGAAGGACGACGACGAGGCCGATTCGGCCGCCAAGGACGACTGAGCTCGACCGGCCTATGACGACTGCAGCACCCCAACGTCCGCGCGTGCCCCGGCGCGTGCTGGACGGCGTCCTCCTGCTCGACAAGCCGGTCGGCCTGTCGAGCAACGATGCGCTGATTCGCGCGAAGCGTCTGCTGCTCGCGAAGAAAGCCGGTCACACCGGTACGCTCGATCCGCTGGCTTCGGGCCTGCTGCCGCTGTGCTTCGGCGAGGCGACGAAGTTCTCGCAGGATCTGCTCGAAGCGGACAAGACGTACGAAGCGACGATGCGTCTCGGCCAGCGTACGGCCACCGGCGACGCGGAAGGCGAGGTGATCGACACGCGGCCGGTCGAATGCGACCGCACGGCGGTGGAAGCCGCGCTCGTGCGCTTCACCGGCGAGATCGTGCAGGTGCCGCCGATGTATTCGGCGCTCAAGCGCGATGGCAAGCCGCTGTACGAATATGCGCGGGCGGGGCAGACCGTCGAGCGCGAGGGCCGCAACGTGACGATTCTCGCACTCGACCTGCTCGCGTGCGACCTGCCTGATGTGACGTTTCGCGTGACCTGCAGCAAGGGCACTTACGTGCGTACGCTGGCGGAGGATATCGGCGAGGCGCTCGGTTGCGGCGCGCATCTGACGATGCTGCGTCGCACGGGCGTCGGCGCGCTGACGCTCGAGCATGCGGTGACGCTCGATGCGCTGTCCGATGCCGACGAAGCGTCGCGCGATGCGTGGCTCCAGCCGGTCGACGCGTTGCTGTCGACGTTTCCGCTGGTTCGTCTCGATGAAACCAGCGCGAAACGGTTCCTGCACGGCCAGCGTCTGCCGCTGTCGGCGCTCGATCCGATCGATGCGGCCGAAGGTGAGCGCGTGCGCGTCTATGACGCCACTCGGTTGCTCGGCGTGGCGCGCAAGGCGAACGGCGTACTTGCGCCGGAACGGCTCGTCGTCACGGCGGCCTGACGCCGCCGCGCGAACGCGCTCCCGTTGGAATAAAAAAGCCCGGTCGATGTCGACCGGGCTTTTTGTTTGCGTCCAGGCTGCGTGTTCAGTGTGCGGCCGACGCCGCGGCACCTGCATCGCCACCACCCGAGCGCTCGGGCTTCGTGATCCAGATCAGCCCGATCAGCAGCACGAAGATCGCCGCCGAGATGTAGAACAGGTCGTTCACGCCGAGCTGCGCGGCCTGCTGCGTGGCCATGTTGTTGATCAGCCCGTGCGCCTGGTCCTGCGTCAGCCCGAGGTTGCCCATCTGCGTGACGGCCTGGTTGAACGTCGGGTTGTAGACGTTCGTCTGCTCGACCAGTTGCGCGTGATGGAAGTTGTTGCGATGGTCCCAGGCCGTCTGGAAGATCGATGTGCCGATGCCACCGCACATGATCCGCACGAAGTTCGACAGGCCCGATGCCGCGGGAATACGGTGGCCGGGCAGGCCGGACAGCGTGATCGACACCAGCGGGATGAAGAAGCCGGCCATCGCGATGCCCTGCACGAGCGTCGGCAGCGTCAGCGACCATTCGTCGACGCCCGTCGTGTAGCGCGAGCGCATCCAGAAGCACAGCGCAAACGTCAGGAACGACGCCGTCGAGATGAAGCGCGGATCGGTGCGCGGCAGATACTTCCCGGTGAGCGGAGACAGCAAGATCGCGAACAGCCCGACCGGCGCCATCACGAGACCGGCGTCGGTCGCGGTGTAGCCGATCTGCGTCTGTAGCCACAGCGGCAACAGTACGAGGTTGCCGAAGTACAGACCGTACCCGATCGACAGCGCAACCGTGCCGCCGGTGAAGTTCCGCATGCGGAACAGCGACAGGTCGACGACCGGGTGCTCGGCAGTCAATTCCCAGATGACGAAGAACGCGAACGCAATGACGGCGGTCAGCGCGAGCACGATGATCGTCGTCGACGCGAACCAGTCGAGATCCTTGCCCTTGTCGAGCATGATCTGCAGCGATCCGACCCAGATGACCAGCAGCGCGAGGCCCACGCCGTCGATCGGCGCGCGACGCACGGCCGACTCCCGATTGCGATAGATCATCCACGTCGCGGCGGCGGCGGCGACGCCGACCGGGATGTTGACGTAGAAGATCCACGGCCACGAGTAGTTGTCCGAGATCCAGCCGCCGAGGATCGGGCCGGCGACGGGCGCGATCAGCGTCGTCATCGCCCATAGCGCGAGCGCCATCGGTGCCTTGGCGCGTGGATAGCTCGACAGCAGGAGCGCTTGCGACAGCGGAATCATCGGGCCCGCCACCGCGCCTTGCAGCACGCGCGACCCCAGCAGGAACGGCAGGTTGGGCGAGAGACCGCACATCCACGACGAAATCACGAACAGGATGATCGACGCGAGGAACAGGCGCACCTGCCCGAAGCGGTCGGTCAGCCAGCCGGTCAGCGGCACCGAGATCGCGTTCGCGACCGCGAACGACGTGATGACCCACGTGCCCTGGTCGGACGACACGCCGAGGTCGCCCGAGATGGTCGGGATCGCGACGTTCGCGATGGACGTGTCGAGCACGTTCATGAACACCGCGAGCGATACCGCGATCGTCCCGATCACGAGTTGCCCGCCCTGCAAGGGCGGGTGAGAGACAGGAGCCTGTGCCATGTCGGTTGTTTTTCCGGAGTCGGAACGGTTACATCATCTTCGCGACGGCATTCGACTTCGACGCGGCCGGCGCCGATGCGTTGCCGCCTGCGTTCTCCGCGATGATGCGGGCGATTTCGGCATCGGCTTCGTCGCCGTACTTCGCGAACACGTTGGTCTCGTAGACGGTGTTCGGCGCGTTCACGAGCTGGTCGCCGCGTTCGTCCTTGATGTCCACGTCGACCTGCATCGACAGGCCGATGCGCAGCGGGTGCTTGTCGAGATCCTTCGGATCGAGTTCGATCCGCACCGGCAGGCGCTGCACGACCTTGATCCAGTTACCCGTCGCGTTCTGCGCCGGCAGCAGCGAGAACGCCGAGCCCGTACCGGCCGAGAAGCCGACCACCTTGCCGTGGTAGACCGCCGACGAGCCGTAGATGTCGGCCGTCAGTTCGACCGGCTGGCCGATGCGCATGTGCTTGAGCTGGACTTCCTTGAAGTTCGCATCGACCCACACGGCGTTCAGCGGCACCACCGACATCAGCGGCGTGCCCGGCGACACGCGCTGGCCGACCTGCACCGAGCGCTTCGCGACATAGCCGGTGACCGGCGCGGGCAGCACGTTACGGGCATTCGCCAGGTACGCGTCACGAACCTTCGCGGCCGCGGCCATCACGTTCGGGTGCGAGGCGATGGTCGTGTTCGCGGTCAGCGCGCGGTTCGACGCGAGCTGTTGCTGCGAGGCGTCAAGCGATGCCTGGGCGGCGCGAACGGCGTCGCGAGCGTGCGAGATTTCTTCCTGCGACACGGCGCCCGTCTGCGCGACGGCTACGCGGCGGCGGAGGTCGTCCTCGGCCTTCGACAGGTCGGACTGGCGCAGCGCGACTTGCGCGCGGTACTGGTCGTCGTTGACGAACAGGCCGCGCACCTGGCGCACCGTTTGCGCGAGATTGGCTTCGGCCTGCTGCAGCGCGACTTGCGAGTCGGCCGGGTCGAGCACGACGAGCGGATCGCCGGCCTTGACGGTCTGCGTATCGTCGGCCTTCACCGCGATCACGGTACCGGTGACTTGCGGCGTGATCTGCACGACGTTGCCGTTCACGTACGCGTCGTCGGTCCCTTCATGGAAGCGGGCGACGAGGAAGTAGTACAGACCATACGCGATGGCCGCGATCACGATGACCGCGACGAGCAGCGTCATCATCCGTTTGCGCTTGCCGTTGTTCTGCGGCTGCGCGCTGGCGGCGTTTTGTTGGTCGCTCATGGCGATTTTCTCCGTCCGTTATTTCGAGTGTCTGCGTAGTGGTGGCGCCGGATCAGTTGGCGGCCTGTTTTGTCGGCTTGTCGGCATCGGGTGCGGCGAGCGGCGTGCCGGTCGCGTCGAACCCGCCGCCCAGCGCCTTGATCAGCGCGAGCTGCATGTCGCGGCGGCGCATCTTCAGGTTGGTCACCGTCTGCTCTGATGCGAGGCGGTTGCTGTCCGCGGTCAGCACCTGCAGCTGCGGCGACAGGCCGGCCTTGTAGCGGATGACCGCGAGGTCATAGGCGCGCGTCGATGCGTCGAGTGCGCGTTGCGCATCGCCCATCTGGCGATCGACCGCGCGGATCGATGCAACCTGCGTCGCGACGTCGTTCAGCGCACTGATCAGCGTCTGGTTGTAGTTCGCCACCGACAGGTCGAAGTCCGCGTAGCGGCCCTTGAGCTGCGCGCGCAGCGCGCCGGCGTCGAAAATCGGCAGGTGGATCGCCGGGCCGAACTGCGCCTGACGGCTCGCGAAGTTCAGGAATTTGCCCCAGCCGAATGCATCGAAGCCGAAGCCGGCCGCGAGGTTCACGTCGGGATAGAACTCGGCCTTCGCTTCCTTCACGTCGTGCATCGCGGCTTCGACCTGCCAGCGCGCGGCGACGATGTCGGGGCGGCGCGACACGAGATCGGCCGGCAGGTTGCCGGGCAGCGCGACTTCGCCGCTCGGGTTCACCACGGGCGCCGCGATCTGCAGCCCGCGATCCGGGCCCTTGCCGAGCAGCGCGGCGAGCTGGTAGCGCACCGTCGTGATCTGGCCATCGAGATCGGACAGCGAAGCCTGGGTCGTTGCGATATTGCCGCGCGCCGTCTGGCGTTCGACGTTGGTGTCGAGACCGGCCGACACGCGGCCGTCGGTGATCTTGCCGACCGTCTCGCGGTTGGTGATCTCGCGCTGCGCGATATCACGCAGCGCATAGAGTTGCGCGAGCGAGTTGTAGGTGCGTGCGACCGACGACGCGAGCGTGACGCGTGCCTGCTGCATGTCGGCTTCGGCCGCCTTTTCCTGCGATACGGCGGTGTGCAGGCGTTCGCGGTTCTTGCCCCACAGGTCGAGCTCCCACGACGCGCTCGCGAGCGCGTTGTTCTCGCTGTACCACTGGCCGCCGTACGGGGGCGGGAACAGCGCGTTCGACGAATACAGCTCGCGCGTCCACGAATAGCTGGCTTCCGCCTTCGGCATCAGGTTCGAGCGCGACGATTCGATGTATGACGACGCCTTTGCGATGCGCGCCTGCGCCTGCGCGATCGACGGATTGCCCTGCAGGGCTTCGTCGATCAGCTTCGGCAACTGCGGATCGCCGAACTGGCTGGCCCAGTCGAGCGCCGGCCACTGGCCGCCCTGGGCTGGCAGGCTCTGGGCGGATTCGAATTGCGACGCGGGGGCGATCTGCTTGTCGCTCTTGATGCCGATGTAGTTCGCGCAGCCCGCCAGCGCCAGTGCGGCGACCGCGGCGGCGACGGCGGCGCGGCACGACCCGGCGCGCACGGACAACGGGGTGGATTTCATCGCGCTGATCCCTGACTCGGAATGAATGATGGACACTGCAAGGATTTCCTTACATTAATCTGTCAAAAGTAATTGTTATGGCAACTATTACGTGATGCTGCCGCCGGCGGTCTCGCAGTAGTTGCTGAGAATGCGGCGCAGCATGCTCTTCAGGAACCCGACTTCTTCCGGCGTAAACCCGTCCAGCACCTGGTCGAGCACGCTGCGGAAAATCGGCGGCAGCCGTTCGGCGAGCGCACGGCCTTCGTCGGTCAGCTCGAGGCGCACGACACGCCGATCCTCGATGCTGCGCACGCGGGACAGCAGGCCGCGTTTCTCGACCCGGTCGAGCAGGCGCGTGACCGCGCTCGCGTCGATCCCGTACTCGCGCGCGAGCTCGGCGGCCGTCGAGCATTTGCCGACCGCGATCATGAACAGCATGCTCGCCTGCGTGCCCGTGATGCCGAGCTCTTCCTGCGTGCGTTGCGTGACGAGGTTGGTCATCACCGACTTCACGCGCGACATCAGATAACCGACGCTGTCGTTCATCTGATATGAAGACAGCTGCGAGACGGGTGGTTGGGTAGAAGAATCCGGCATAAAACCCTGAAGCTGCAATAGTTGACTAGGCAGCAGTATAGGCACAGTTGCTTGCCGCGGCAAATGTTAATCGAACGGCAAAGGGCGCGCTTTGTGTCCCATAAATCCACTATCCCGATAAGGTTTTTGGGCGTGCCAATGATGCGGGCTTCGGCCGACCGGCGGGTTCAAGGGGAGGGCGTGCCGGCCGTCTGGTGTCGCGTCGCAACGTGCCCGTCAGCTCGCGACATCCGCACGTGCTATAATTTGTGGCTTTCCAAGCTGCAATGCGCGCGCCCGTGACAAACGAGCGGGCGCTTTTGCGCGTTCAAACGATTTCCAGGTTTCTATGACCCGCGCCCTTCGCAATATCGCCATCATCGCCCACGTCGACCACGGCAAGACCACGCTCGTCGACCAACTGCTTCGCCAGTCCGGCACCTTCCGCGAGAACCAGCAGATTGCCGAACGGGTGATGGACTCGAACGACATCGAAAAAGAGCGCGGGATCACGATTCTCGCGAAGAACTGCGCGGTCGAGTACGAAGGCACGCACATCAACATCGTCGACACGCCGGGGCACGCGGACTTCGGTGGCGAGGTGGAGCGCGTGCTGTCGATGGTCGACTCGGTGCTGCTGCTCGTCGACGCGGTCGAGGGCCCGATGCCGCAGACCCGCTTCGTCACGAAGAAGGCGCTCGCGCTCGGCCTGAAGCCGATCGTCATCGTCAACAAGATCGACCGTCCGGGTGCGCGGATCGACTGGGTCATCAACCAGACCTTCGACCTGTTCGACAAGCTGGGCGCAACCGAAGAGCAGCTCGATTTCCCGATCGTCTACGCATCGGGCCTGAACGGCTATGCGTCGCTCGACCCGGCCGCGCGCGAAGGCGACATGCGCCCGCTGTTCGAGGCAGTCCTCGAGCACGTGCCGGTCCGCCCGGCGGATCCGGACGCGCCGCTGCAGCTGCAGATCACGTCGCTCGACTATTCGACGTACGTTGGCCGGATCGGCGTCGGCCGCATCACGCGCGGTCGCATCAAGCCGGGCCAGCCGGTCGCGATGCGCTTCGGCCCGGAAGGCGACGTGCTGAACCGCAAGATCAACCAGGTGCTGTCGTTCACGGGTCTCGAGCGCGTGCAGGTCGAATCGGCTGAAGCGGGCGACATCGTGCTGATCAACGGCATTGAAGACGTCGGCATCGGCGCAACGATCTGCGCGGTGGATACGCCGGAAGCGCTGCCGATGATCACCGTCGACGAGCCGACGCTGACGATGAACTTCCTCGTCAACTCGTCGCCGCTCGCCGGCCGCGAAGGCAAGTTCGTCACGAGCCGCCAGATCCGCGATCGCCTGATGAAGGAGCTGAACCACAACGTCGCGCTGCGCGTGAAGGACACCGGCGACGAAACGGTGTTCGAAGTGTCGGGCCGTGGTGAGCTGCACCTGACGATTCTCGTCGAGAACATGCGTCGTGAAGGCTACGAGCTGGCCGTGTCGCGTCCGCGCGTCGTGATGCAGGAAATCGACGGTGTGCGTCACGAGCCGTACGAACTGCTGACCGTCGACGTCGAGGACGAACATCAGGGTGGCGTGATGGAAGAGCTCGGTCGCCGCAAGGGCGAGATGCTCGACATGGCGTCGGACGGCCGCGGCCGCACGCGTCTGGAGTACAAGATCTCGGCACGTGGCCTGATCGGCTTCCAGAGCGAATTCCTGACGCTCACGCGCGGTACGGGCCTGATGAGCCACATCTTCGACTCGTACGCACCGGTCAAGGACGGCTCGGTGTTCGAGCGCCGCAACGGCGTGCTGATCTCGCAGGACGACGGCGCTGCCGTGGCCTATGCACTGTGGAAGCTGCAGGATCGCGGCCGCATGTTCGTGAAGCCGGGTGACGCGCTCTATGAGGGCATGATCATCGGTATCCACAGCCGCGACAACGACCTCGTCGTGAACCCGATCAAGGGCAAGCAGCTGACCAACGTGCGCGCGTCGGGTACCGACGAAGCCGTGCGCCTGGTGCCGCCGGTCCAGATGTCGCTGGAATACGCGGTCGAATTCATCGACGACGACGAACTCGTCGAAGTGACGCCGCAATCGATCCGCCTGCGCAAGCGCTTCCTGAAGGAGCACGAGCGTCGCCGCGCGAGCCGCGAAGGCGCGGTCGACTAAGCGTTCCGGCCGTTTGCTGCATCACGGAAAAGGCTGCCTGCGGGCAGCCTTTTTTGCATCTGCGCGATGCGCAATCGGGCGGTCTGCAAAACACTGTTCCCGCGGGTCGTGGCAATCCGGCAAAACCCCGTCGCGCGGTGCTTTCAGGCACATTTCGCCGTGAACTCCGGTATCGGTTCTGTGATATGCTGCGCGCACGCAAGTTTTAGGTCCTTCCAAGCAAGACTTGATTCGCAATCCGCTAAACGGTCAGGCCGTGTCGCGGAAGGTTGAGTAACCCGCTATTTCTCGAGAAGCTCGAAGAAAGGTGAGCGTAAAATGTCAGATGTAATGAAGCAGTTTCAGCTGAACTCCTATCTGTTCGGCGGCAATGCTTCGTACGTTGAAGAACTGTACGATGCATACCTCAACAATCCGGCATCGGTGCCGGAGAACTGGCGAGAGTATTTCGACGCGCTGCAGAATGTGCCTGCAACGGACGGTTCGAATGCCAATGACGTCGCCCATTTTCCGATCGTCGAATCGTTCGCCGAGCGCGCGAAGGCCAATGCCTTCATCCCGCGCGAAAGCACGACCAACCTGGCTGCGGCACGCAAGCAGGTGCACGTCCAGTCCCTTATCAGCGCGTATCGCTTCCTTGGCTCGCAATGGGCCAATCTGGATCCCCTGAAGCGTCGCGAACGTCCCGCCATTCCCGAGCTCGAACCCGCGTTCTACGATTTCTCCGAAGGCGACCTCGACCAGACGTACAGCGCAAGCAACCTGTACTTCGGTTTCGACCAGGCTTCGCTGCGTGACATCGTCAAGGGTCTGCGCGACACGTACTGCGGCACGATCGGCGCCGAGTACATGTACATCAGCGACCCGGAACAGAAGCGCTGGTGGCAGGAGCGCCTGGAGTCGACCCGCGCGACGCCGAACTTCTCGGCAGACGAGAAGAAGCACATCCTGAATCGCCTGACGGCCGCTGAAGGCCTCGAGCGTTACCTGCATACCAAGTACGTCGGCCAGAAGCGCTTCTCGCTCGAAGGCGGCGAAAGCTTCATCGCGGCGATGGACGAAGTCGTCCAGCACGCGGGCAAGCGCGGCGTGCAGGAAATCATCATCGGCATGGCCCACCGTGGCCGTCTGAACGTGCTGGTCAACACGCTGGGCAAGATGCCGGCCGACCTGTTCGCCGAATTCGAAGGCAAGCACGTCGACGACCTGCCGGCCGGTGACGTGAAGTACCACAAGGGCTTCTCGTCGGACGTGTCGACGGAAGGCGGCCCGGTCCACCTGTCGCTCGCGTTCAACCCGTCGCACCTCGAAATCGTGAACCCGGTGGTCGAAGGTTCCGCGAAGGCGCGGATGGACCGTCGCGGCGACGAAGACGGCCTGCAAGTGCTGCCGGTGCAGATCCACGGTGACGCGGCCTTCGCTGGCCAGGGCGTCGTGATGGAAACGCTGAACCTCGCGCAGACGCGCGGCTACGGCACGCACGGCACGCTGCACATCGTCATCAACAACCAGATCGGCTTCACGACGTCCGACCCGCGCGATGCGCGCTCGACGCTGTACTGTACCGACGTCGTCAAGATGATCGAGGCGCCGGTGCTGCACGTGAACGGCGACGATCCGGAAGCTGTCGTGCTCGCGATCCAGATCGCGATCGACTACCGGATGCAGTTCCACAAGGATGTCGTGATCGACATCGTCTGCTTCCGCAAGCTGGGCCACAACGAGCAGGACACGCCGGCGGTCACGCAGCCGCTGATGTACAAGAAGATCGCGCAGCACCCGGGCACCCGTGCGCTGTACGCCGAGAAGCTCGTGCAGCAAGGCGTGATCACCGCGGAAGACGCCGACAACTTCGTGAAGGCGTACCGCAAGGCGATGGACGACGGTCACCACACGGTCGACCCGGTCCTGTCGAACTACAAGAGCAAGTACGCGGTCGACTGGGTTCCGTTCCTGAACCGCAAGTGGACGGATGCAGCCGACACGGCCGTGCCGCTCGCAGAACTGAAGCGCCTCGGCGAACGCATCACGACGGTCCCGGAAAACTTCAAGGTCCACCCGCTCGTCGAGCGCGTGATCAACGACCGCCGCAACATGGCGCGTGGCGACCAGCCGCTCGACTGGGGCATGGGCGAACACCTCGCGTTCGCGTCGCTCGTCGCATCGGGTTACTCGGTGCGCCTGACCGGCCAGGACTCGGGCCGCGGCACGTTCACGCACCGTCACGCGGTGCTGCACGACCAGAACCGCGAGCGCTGGAACGACGGCACGTACGTGCCGCTGCAGAACATCGCCGAAGGCCAGGCGAAGTTCACGGTGATCGACTCGGTGCTGTCGGAAGAAGCGGTGCTGGGCTTCGAATACGGTTACTCGACCGCCGAGCCGAACACGCTCGTGCTGTGGGAAGCGCAGTTCGGCGACTTCGTCAACGGCGCGCAGGTCGTGATCGACCAGTTCATCTCGTCGGGCGAAGTGAAGTGGGGCCGCGTGTCGGGTCTGACGATGCTGCTGCCGCACGGCTACGAAGGCCAGGGTCCGGAGCACTCGTCGACGCGTATCGAGCGTTTCCTGCAACTGTGCGCCGATCACAACATGCAGGTCGTTCAACCGACGACGCCCGCACAGATTTTCCACCTGCTGCGTCGCCAGATGATCCGCCTGTTCCGCAAGCCGCTGATCGTCGCAACGCCGAAGTCGCTGCTGCGTCACAAGGAAGCGGTGTCGGACCTGTCGGAACTCGCGAAGGGTTCGTTCCAGCCGGTGCTGGGCGAAACCGACGGCGGCATCGACGCGAAGAAGGTCAAGCGCGTGCTGGCATGCTCGGGCCGCGTGTATTACGACCTCGTCGCCCATCGCCGCGAAGCGAAGGCGAACGACGTCGCGATCATCCGCATCGAGCAGCTGTATCCGTTCGCGCACAAGCAGTTCGAAGCCGAAATGAAGAAGTACGAGAACGCGACTGAAGTGGTCTGGGTGCAGGACGAGCCGCAGAACCAGGGCCCCTGGTTCTACGTCGAGCACCATCTGAAGGAAGGCATGAAGGAAGGGCAGAAGCTGGCATACAGCGGCCGTCCGGCTTCGGCCTCGCCGGCGGTTGGCTACTACGCGAAGCACTACGAGCAGCAGAAGGCCCTCATCGAAGGTGCGTTCGGCCGCCTGAAGAGCGCATCGATCGCGAAATAACCGACGGAAGCGAAACGGGAAGGCGCCATGCGCTTTCCCGTCTCTTTTGGCCCGCCGGACGCGTCGCGCGCCGCACCGGCCGAAGGAATCGCACGAACCTCGTCACACCCCAGATTAAGCATCCAGGAAAATCACATGGCTATCGTAGAAGTCAAAGTCCCCCAGCTTTCGGAGTCGGTTTCGGAAGCCACCATGCTGCAGTGGAAGAAGAAGCCGGGCGAAGCAGTTGCTCAAGACGAAATCCTGATCGAACTCGAGACCGACAAGGTCGTGCTCGAAGTGCCGGCACCGGCCGCGGGCGTGCTCGCGCAAGTGCTGCAGAACGACGGTGACACCGTCGTTGCCGATCAGCTGATCGCAACGATCGACACCGAAGCGAAGGCAGGTGCAGCCGAAGCCGCGGCAGGCGCCGCCGAAGTCAAGCCGGCAGCAGCGCCTGCTGCAGCCGCACCCGCAGCACAGCCGGTCGCTGCAGCCGCATCGTCGACCACCGCATCGCCGGCCGCATCGAAGCTGCTGGCCGAGAAGGGCCTGTCGGCGGGCGACGTCGCAGGTTCGGGCCGCGACGGCCGCGTCACGAAGGGCGACGCGCTGGCAGCAGGCAGCGCACCGAAGGCCGCACCGGCTGCCGCACCGGCGAAGACCGCCGCTGCGAAGCCGTCGCTGCCTGAAGTGAAGGTGCCGGCATCGGCCGCGACCTGGCTGAACGACCGTCCGGAACAGCGCGTGCCGATGTCGCGCCTGCGTGCGCGTATCGCCGAGCGTCTGCTCGAGTCGCAGCAGACCAACGCGATCCTGACGACGTTCAACGAAGTGAACATGGCCCCGGTCATGGAACTGCGCAACAAGTACAAGGACAAGTTCGAGAAGGAACATGGCGTGAAGCTCGGCTTCATGTCGTTCTTCGTGAAGGCGGCCGTCCACGCGCTGAAGAAGTTCCCGCTCGTGAACGCGTCGATCGACGGTAACGACATCGTCTACCACGGCTACTTCGACATCGGTATCGCTGTCGGCTCGCCGCGCGGCCTCGTCGTGCCGATCCTGCGCAACGCGGATCAACTGAGCCTTGCCGAGATCGAAAAGAAGATCGCCGAGTTCGGCCAGAAGGCGAAGGACGGCAAGCTGTCGATCGAGGAAATGACGGGCGGTACGTTCTCGATCTCGAACGGCGGCGTGTTCGGCTCGATGCTGTCGACCCCGATCATCAACCCGCCGCAGTCGGCAATCCTCGGCGTGCACGCGACGAAGGAGCGTCCGGTCGTCGAAAACGGCCAGATCGTGATCCGTCCGATCAACTACCTCGCGCTGTCGTACGACCACCGCATCATCGACGGCCGCGAAGCCGTGCTGTCGCTCGTCGCGATGAAGGATGCGCTGGAAGATCCGGCACGCCTGCTGCTCGACCTGTAAGCCGAGTTTCACCGCATTGACCCGCACCGCACGGGCGCGCGACACGCGCGGCCCGTGCGGCTGCACAAGAAGAAAGGATTGTCATGTCCAAGGAATTTGACGTCGTCGTGATCGGCGCCGGCCCCGGCGGCTACATCGCCGCGATCCGCGCCGCGCAGCTCGGCAAGACGGTTGCCTGTATCGAGAAGTGGAAGAACCCGGCCGGCGCGCTGAAGCTTGGCGGTACGTGCCTGAACGTCGGCTGCATCCCGTCGAAGGCGCTGCTCGCATCGTCGGAAGAGTTCGAGAACACGTCGCACCACCTGGCCGACCACGGCATCACGGTTGACGGCGTGAAGATCGACGTCGCGAAGATGCTCGGCCGCAAGGACGCGATCGTCGAGAAGATGACGAGCGGGATCGAGTTCCTGTTCAAGAAGAACAAGATCACCTGGCTGAAGGGCCATGGCAAGTTCACCGGCAAGACCGATGCCGGCGTGCAGATCGAAGTGAGCGGCGAAGGTGAAACCGAAGTCGTCACCGCAAAGAACGTGATCATCGCGACGGGCTCGAAGGCGCGTCACCTGCCGGGCATTCCGGTCGACAACAAGATCGTGTCGGACAACGAAGGTGCGCTGACGTTCGACTCGGTGCCGAAGAAGCTCGCCGTGATCGGCGCAGGCGTGATCGGCCTCGAGCTCGGTTCGGTGTGGCGTCGCCTCGGTGCCGAAGTGACGGTGCTCGAAGCGCTGCCGGCCTTCCTTGGCGCAGCTGACGAAGCGCTCGCGAAGGAAGCGGCCAAGCTGTTCAAGAAGCAGGGCCTCGACATCAACCTCGGCGTGAAGATCGGCGAAGTGAAGACGACCGCGAATGGCGTGTCGATCGCTTACACGGACAAGGACGGCAACGCGCAGACGCTCGACGCCGACCGCCTGATCGTGTCGGTCGGCCGCGTGCCGAACACCGACAACCTCGGCCTCGAGGCAATCGGCCTGAAGGCGAACGAGCGCGGCTTCATCGACGTGGACGACCACTGCCGCACGGCGGTGCCGAACGTGTACGCGATCGGCGACGTGGTCCGTGGCCCGATGCTCGCGCACAAGGCGGAAGACGAAGGCGTGCTGGTCGCGGAAGTGATCGACGGCCAGAAGCCGCACATCGACTACAACTGCATTCCGTGGGTGATCTACACGTACCCGGAAATCGCTTGGGTCGGCAAGACGGAGCAGCAGCTGAAGGCGGAAGGCCGCGAGATCAAGTCGGGCAAGTTCCCGTTCTCGATCAACGGCCGCGCGCTCGGCATGAACGCGCCGGACGGCTTCGTGAAGATGATCGCGGACGCGAAGACCGACGAACTGCTCGGCGTGCACGTGATCGCGGCGAACGCGTCGGACCTGATCGCGGAAGCCGTGGTGGCGATGGAATTCAAGGCGGCGTCGGAAGACATCGCCCGCATCTGCCATCCGCACCCGTCGATGTCGGAAGTGATGCGCGAAGCGGCGCTCGCCGTCGACAAGCGCTCGCTGAACAGCTGAGCGCGGTATAGCGCCGGCCGGCCATCGGCCGGCGCAGCCGTCTCATGACGAAGGCGGGCGGGGATTCCCGCCCGCCTTCGTTTTTTCCGGTTTGCCCGATGAACGTCACCGAATACTACACGCGCGAACTGACCACGCGCGGCTATCAGTCCGATCCCGCACAGCGCGCGGCCGTCGATCGCCTGCAGCAATGTTTCGACGAGTGGGTCGAGTACAAGGCGCGCCGCTCGAACGCATTCAAGAAGCTCATCAATCATCCCGACCTCCCGCGCGGCGTCTACATGTGGGGCGGCGTCGGTCGCGGCAAGAGCTTCCTGATGGACAGCTTCTACGCGGTCGTGCCCGTGCAGCGCAAGACGCGCCTGCATTTCCACGAATTCATGCGCGAAGTGCACCGTGAGCTCGAGGAACTGAAAGGGCAGGCCGATCCGCTCGACGAACTCGCACGGCGCATCGCGAAGCGCTACCGGTTGATCTGCTTCGACGAGTTCCACGTGTCGGACATTGCCGATGCGATGATCCTTTACCGCCTGCTCGACCGCCTGTTCAACAACGGCGTGCAGTTCGTGATGACGTCCAACTACGATCCCGACGACCTGTATCCGGACGGCCTGCATCGCGACCGCATGCTGCCGGCGATCGCGCTGATCAAGTCCAGGCTCGACGTGCTCAACGTCGACGCGGGCGTCGATTATCGCCAGCGCACGCTCGCGCAGGTGAAGATGTATCACACGCCGCTCGGCGCGGATGCCGATCGCGAATTGCGGCATGCGTTCCAGAAGCTCGCTGCCGTTCCCGACGAAAGCCCGCTCCTGCATATCGAGAAGCGCGAACTGAAGGCACTGCGCAAGGCGGACGGCGTCGTATGGTTCGACTTCGCGACGCTGTGCGGCGGCCCGCGCTCGCAGAACGACTATCTCGAGCTGGCGAGCCGCTTCCACGCGATCGTGCTGTCCGAAGTGCCGCAGATGTCGCCGCGGATGGCGTCCGAGGCGCGGCGCTTCACGTGGCTCATCGACGTGCTGTACGACCACAAGGTCAAGCTGCTGATGTCCGCGGCGGTGCCGGCGGAGCAGTTGTACATCGAAGGCCCGATGGCCAACGAGTTTGCACGCACGGTCTCGCGAATCGTCGAGATGCAGTCGAAGGAATACATCGAAACGCCGCGCCGCATCGTCGATACGTCGCTGACCTGAGTGCGAATTCCGGCAATTGACGGGATTCAAACGTCAATTCCGGTCAAATTAAGGCAATCTCAGGGTAATTTCGGATTTGTCTTATATTCATTGTTGAGGTGAGCCGATATCGTTGTGTCATGGTTACTAAGGCTGGAGATATCCATGACACCGTATCGCGATCTGACCGATCAAGAGTGGCGCTGCGTTGCGTCGCTTCTGCCCGAAATGCAGCCGCGCACCGAGTTGCGCGGCCGCCCGTTGGCCAATACGCGTGCCGTCCTGAACGGCGTGCTCTGGGTGATCTACAGCGGCGCAACGTGGTCGGCCATGCCGCGTCGTTACCCGTCGTACCAAACTTGCCATCGTCGCTTCAAGGTCTGGCACGAGACGGGCACGTTGATGAGTGTCATGCGTGAACTCTATGGCGACGCAGGCGTGAATCTGTGCAACGAGTTGTCCACGCGGATGCGCAAGCACACGCAATCGAAGGCGGCGGAAGCACGCAGCAATGCGGCGCCCGCGTATCGCGCACCTGGCAGCTATGCGTCGGACGCGCTGAAGCATGCCGCGTGATGTTCATCAGTTCCCGCCACGCATGCACCAAAACAAAATCGGCCTGACGACTTCGTCGCAGGCCGATTTTTTCATTGCGCCGCGCATTTAAGCGCGAGCCGCATTACTGCTGGCGAACCCAGGTCTGCGAACGACCGAGCAGCGACACACCGATGTAACCGCGCACGACGAGTTTCTGGCCGCCGTCTTCAAGCGTCATCTTGCACTTGTAGACCTTGCCGTTCTCCGGGTCGAGAATGTTGCCGCCGTCCCAGTGGTCGCCTTCCTTCTTCATGGCCTTGATGATCGTCATGCCCTTGATGAGCTGATCCTTGCGTTCGTCCGTGCAGGCGGTGCAGCGGCGATCGGGCGTATCGTTCGCGCCGAGGCCCTTCACGACCTTGCCGGTCAGCGCACCGTCACCGTCCTCGGCGATCTGCACGAGTGCCTTCGGCTGATGCGTGTTGTCGTCGATCGTCTGCCACATGCCGATGGGGCTGTCTGCCTGTGCGAACGTGGGAGCGGCGCAAGCGAGCAATACGCCGGCGACGGCGATGGCACGAAACGGGCGGGTCAGTTGAATCATTGTCGTCCTCCTTGTTTTGCATGTCGTGTTCGATTTGCCCGCACGACCGTCTGCATGGGGCGGGCATGTTGCGAGCTTCGCCAGAATACGTGAAACCGCGTGCCACGTTTGATAGAGGGGACTCTAATCGAAACAGCCCGCGTGGCGCGGGCTGTTTGGTGACCGATCAGTTGAGCTGATATGAGAATGCGGCGTTGATGCGCGGGCTGCGTGACGCGCTTTCGACGGGTGCGTCACCCACCGGCTTCGCGACGTTCAGGTCGAGGCTGTAGAAGCGGCTGTCGGTGAAACGCACGCCGATACCGACCGACGACATGCGGTTCGGCGACGGTGTGCCTGCGTGCAGGTACACACGCGCCATGTCATAGGCGATGTACGGCGTAATGGATTTCATGTACGTCCAGCCCGGTGTGAAGCCGCGGTTGACCTCCAGCGACATCCCCCATCCCGAGTCACCCGACGCTTCGCCCGGCTGATAGCCGAGCGCGTAACGCGTCGAGCCGAACGAGATCTGCTCGGACGTCGGCAGCGAGTCGGGGCTGTATTGCCCGGTCAGCGAAACCGACGTGCCGATCCGGAACGGCCACTCGTTGGTTTGCGTGAAGGTCGCGCCGGTACGGACGAAGGTCAGTGAGGTCGGGTCGGCGTACGTGATCGTCGAGCCGTTAACCAGGCCGGTTTGCGATTTCGATGCGCCGAGGATGTCGAACGCCTTTGCGACGTTGACGCTCAGTTTTCGCACCTGCTTCGGTTGTACGCTCGTGTAGTCGAGCTGCAATTGCAGCACGCGTACCTGCGACCTGTTGTCGAGGGTATTGCCGTTGATTTTGTTCTGATAGTTGTCGTCGTTATGCGCTGCATAGCCCGACACCGTGCCGAGCAGGCTGCGCTGGTTGTTGAGAAGTATTGGATAGGATGCCGAAAGACCGAGCTTCTCGTTCTTTACGGTTCGCTGGACGCTCGACGGCAGCCCCGGATTGTCAGTGGGCTTGCCGCGATAGGTACTCGCGTCGAGGCGCGTGATCAGGCCGCTGCTGCCCACGGGTACCGCGCCGCTGAATGCGAAATAAGTTTGCTTGTCGCGCCCCGGCGGCGCCAGCGCGGAAATGCTCAGTTGCTCGCCGAACGACGTGAGGCCGTTTTCGGTCGCGGTGATGAGGCCCTGGACGCCCGGGTGGTTGAAGTCGATACCGGTGCTGACGTTGAACGGCTTGCGGTCGACCGCGAGTTCGAGCGTCGTGGCACCGTCGGTGGTTTGCGGCGGCGGTACGTTCGCCTTGACCGTGAGGCCGGGCAACAGGCCGAAGGTGTTCACGTAGCGCTCGAACGTCGCGCGCCGCAGCGGGCGATCGGCAGTGATATGCGCGGCGATTGCGCGAATCTTCGATTCCATCGCGCCGGGCTTGCCGGTGACCTTGACGTCCGATACATAGCCTTCGACAACCGTGATGCGCACGACGCCGTTCTCGAACGTCTGCGCCGGGACGAACGCGAACGACAGCGCGAAGCCGCGATCCTGGTACAGCTTCGTCACGCCGTTGGCGGTTTCGATCAGCTCGCCGATCGTGATGTCCTTGCCGACGAGCGGGGTGAAGCGACGCGAGATCTCGTCGAACGGAACGGATTTCACGCCTTCGACCTGGAATGTGGTCGGTGTCAGGTGACGCGACAGCAACTCCTGCAATTGCGGCGCTTGCGGTGCGACCTGCACGGTCACGTTCGGGCCGGTTTTCGGCGCATTGATCTGGGGCAGGGAGTCGAGCGGGTTACCGCCGACGCGCGTTTGTGCATGTGCCGTGCCTGCTGCCGCGATGGCGAGCAGCATCATCCATCTGTCGAGTCTGGATTTCATTGTTCTTCCTCGTTGGCCTTGCTCTTCGTCTTCTTTGTAATGCCGGCGCGCGACACCAGGGTGCCGCGCGCCGCGTGCCGCAATGCCGGTTGTGTTTGTACGGCCGCGCCATCCGCTCCGGCTGCGAAGGTGCGACCGTCCTCCTTACTTGCCAACGCTACCCAGCGTACCCAGCAATCCCGTTACCGGTGCCAGCAGCCCCGTCGAGCCGCCGCCCGACGTTGCCGTACCCGTGACGCCGCCAACCAGCGACGTGACCGGTGCGAGCGGGCTCGATCCCCCGGATCCTGCTGCGCCGCCCGCTGCTCCGGTGACAGTATTCAGCAAACCGGTGACAGGCGCGAGAGGGTTTGCACTGCCTGCGCCACCCGTTGCGCCACCGAGCGTTCCCGTGACCGTCGACACGAGATTCGTGACGGGGGCGAGCGGGCCGCCGCTGCCGCCTGCCGCACCGCTCAGTGCGCCGGTGACGGTGGAGACGAGGCCGGTGACGGGCGCGAGCGGGCTGCTGCCCGAACCGCCGGTCGCGCCGCCGAGTGCGCCCGTGAGCGAGCCGAGCGGCGTCGAGCCGAGACCCGACAGCAGGCCGCCGAGCGGATTCGTCGAGCCGGAACCCGACGACGTGCCGTTTTGTACGGTCGCCGTCGAGCCGCCGACGAGGCTCGTGATCAGGCCGGGGATCGGTGCCGCGCCGTTCGGGCCGTTCGGGTTGACGAGGCCACCCGCGTTGGTCACGGTGTTGCCGACCGCAGTGACGAGCTGACCGACGTCGCCGACGAGCGGCTGGCTCGACGTGCTGCCCACCTGCTTGCCGGCCGAGCTGATCGCGCCGCCGACCTGGCCGAGCAGGCCCGAGACGGGTTGGCCGAGGCCGGTCGTCGTGCCGACCTGTTGCGTGACCTGGCCGGCGGTGATCACGAGCGGCGTGATTGCCGAGCTGAGCGGTTGCGTGACCTGCTGCACGGCGCCCGACGACAGCGTCGAGCCGATCGTCGTGCCGGCAGCCGTCAAGCCGTTGGCCACCGTGTCGAGCACGGTGCCGACCGGCGTCGTGACGGGCGCGAGCGGCGCGAGCTGGCCGGTGCCGAGCGCCTTGACCGTCGAGCTCAGGCCGGACACCGTGTTGCTCGTCGCGCCGACCACGTTGCCGAGGCCCGCGACGGTCGTGCCGACCGGATCCTTGGTCGTGCCGATCTGTCCCAGCCCGTTGCTCACCGCATCGGCGGCGGCGCCGACGATCGTGCCAGTGCTGGAGAGCGTGCTGCCGACACCCTTCGTCACGCCGTCGCCGAGGCCCGGCACGCTGATGTTGCCGACCGTGCTGCCGAGGTCGGTGGCCGTCTGGCCGACCGTGCTGACCACGCCCTTGGTGCCGGTGGACGTACCGCTGGTGCCGCTCGTGCCTGGCGTACCGCTCGTGCTCGGGTTGTTATTGTCGTTGCTGCTGGTCGGCGGCGAGCTGACGCCACCGCCGCCGCAGGCGGCCAGCAGGCAGGCGGCGGCGAAGGCCGTGAGGGGCGCGCGCCACTGGCGCAGGGCGGCTGTCGTGAGAGAACGTTGCTGGGACATGATGGACTCCTCGCTGTCTTGTCGATTGATGGATCTTGGTTTACTTGCCGTGCGTGCCGCCGAGCAGGCCGCCGATCAGCGACGTGACGGGCGCGAGCGGATTCGACGACGAACCCGAGTTCGTGACGGCGCCCGTACCGCCGGTCAATGCCGGTGCGCCGACCGTGCTGGTCACCGTGGACACGACGTTCGTCACCGGAGCAAGCGGGCTGCCGCCGACGAGCCTGCTGTACCAGGATCTCGATCTCGCGCAGCGCGTGCTGCGCGATTTCGCGAACGACGACACGACGCGCATCCAGGTCGATTCGCGCGAGACGTACCAGCGCCTGTCGGAATTCGCGGG